>NZ_JABUEX010000050.1:0-16050 GCF_013314835.1 Syntrophothermus sp. | reverse complement strand
AGAGGCTCCTGGAAGAACACCTGGCTCTGGCAGAGAAGCACTTTCCGGATGAAGCAACTCTGGAAGTGTACCTCGGAAAGCGCGGTATTGCGTTGGAAAAAAGCGGTTAGGGAAATTAGGGGTTATCTTCCGCCTGATGCGACTAATTCTCACGGCAGCCGGGGAAACCCCGCCAATAAAACCAAAAACCCGATCCTCAAGATTGCCCAATAAGCGGCTGTTCTTTAAAAAATCTCCTCCCAGCAGCGCTTTCACCACTAACCCCACTATGGAATTTAACCCTGGGATAGAGACGCCTGCAGGCAGGAAAGCCAGGTCGAGGCCCAGACCCAAGAGATCCACCTGTTCTTGCACCCAGTGGAAAAGTGATTTGCGCCATCTGGCGACCTCTTGGTTGAACTTCTCCAGTTCAGCCTGCAGTTGTTCCGGGTTTCCCCCTGTCCTGTTTATGATCTCGGTGACAATTTGCCGCAGCCTTTCTGCTTCACTGGAACTAATAACCTCCAGGTACTCGCGGAGCGGAACATGCCTGGGCCGCATGATACAAAGCCCCTTTAAAATCCGTCCCCAACTCGTTAACACCAGGCGGAAACACGATACCCTGGGGACCCGCCTGGAGGTGGGCAACCATATTGAAAATTGGTTCGTTTAGGACCGCGGTTGGAGCATATACTGCCCCGAGAGCTCGAGCCAGGACCATTTCCATACTATAAACGTGGGCTTCAATGAAAACGGTATCACGAATTTCTTTTTGCTTATGATTGTTAAGGGAATAAAAGTCAAGGAGCGATTGTATTATTCCTCCTGCCGTAAGGTTACCGGCAGCTATATGTCCCTGATCCATAAACCACTGCTCGCCCCGCTCGGCCACCATAATATGAGTTTCTACAGTATCAGCCAGAACGCGAAAAAAGTGTTTTGCCAGTTTTTCGTCAGCGCCAGGTACTGCGGATGCGCTGCCGGCCACCGAATGCACCGCCTGGTAAACCTGAGCGGCGCTTTGGGGGTCTTCTCTAAACTGCCGCCAAAAAGGAAATTGCCTGGCCATGGTTAGCACGGTCAGGCCGTCAAGCTGCCTGGGGAGGATGACGCGAAGTTCAGGGTCCTCTAGCAGAGACAGGACAGTCCGGGAGTCATATCGGTGAAGGGGTGCCTGGAAAACCGGTGTGACGCGGCCCGTCCTTGCCAATTCGAGGAGCAAATCAGGTTCCGGTCTCCATTCTCCGGTCTTGCTCCCAGATCCCAAGGCGTCATCCTGCGGTACCGCCAGGTACACGTGGGGAAAGAGAGTCAGCAGAACTTCTAAATTATCCTCTAGCATCCCCGGTCCGGAATACACCGCAGCACCCTTCGGCAGCTTGTGCCTGATAATCTCGCGGTGGTCTACTGCACCGCAGATCAACGCCCCGAGATGATCGCGGAAACGCTCTTCGTCTTCCTTAGCCAAAGAATAGAGCTTCTTGTCCTGATAGAGGGCCGGATCAAGGCGCCTTGTGCCCGCTTGGAGAAGGTTAACTGGCGCGAACTTGCGGCGGCGAGATTGAAAATCATAGACCTTGTACGTTACCCCGGAAGGAAAAATCTCCTTGAGCAGTTTCTTTGCCTCTTCCACCATTGCCCAAGAGGCGCGGCCACCTTCATCTCCCAGGTACACGTCTACCACTCCGCCAGCCACCGTCACTGCCTCTGTATGTATGCAACCGGGAACGCACGTTTTGAGGAGCATTTCCAAATCGGCCTTAGTAGGGGGAACAAACACGCAGGCTCTCTTGAGTTCGGGGGAAAGCTCGCAAGGCGGAACGGCATCCCCAGGGCCGCCGGCGTACGGCTCTATATGAACCAGAACTGTGACCGGCCGGTGCTTTTCCACTACCTCTTTGGCGGCAGCAAGAAGCTCGGTGGGGGCCTCACCCCCGGCATCACCGACATATACGGTTACAGTCGCAGGAGCCTCTTCCACCGAGTTTATCTTTCTAATTCCCGGGACACGGAAAAGAAGGGCACGCTCAATTAAGAACCTCTCAAGGCTCATATAACATTCCCCGTTCACCCATAGGTACGAAAAGCAGGTCCATATAAAGGAATTACCCTTTTTTTGTAGAAGTTTATTACTGCTCGCGATATTAACTCGAAAGGGGGTGATTTTATATGACGGTAGGAAATTGGTCAAATTATTATACATATACAAGCTCAAATGTTGATACTTATGTAGAATCAAAAGCTGGTAATTATCGACTTGCAACATTAGGTAACGATAACAAATACCATGTTTTTTATGTCGGTCAATCAGAAAATATAAACAGACGCCTCAAAGAACATTTATCACCATCTGAACCTAACCAATGTATCAAAAATAAACTCAAGAACAATACCTGTTATTTTCGTTTTATATATGCAAGTACGCAAAAAGAAAGAGATGACATAGAAAGTAACGATATAAATACTTTTGATCCGCCCTGTAATAAACAATCTTGAGGGAATCTTTTTTTTGAAAATCGTCATGACCAGATGTATACGGTCCTAATAGGCGCTAACTTGGTGGCAAAAGTCCACTGCGGACAAGGCAGTCTGAAAGAAAATCCTGCCGGTATCGGAACTAGAGAAACTCTCGACCAGTGGCGAGCCTTTGATGCCTCATGGAAAGAATTCCACGTGATAGTGCCCGAAAGGTGCTTAGAAGAAGCCGAAAAATCTGCAAGAGACAACCTGATAACGGTTGATCGATGGTGGTACCTAGACATCTAAAAAGGATATTGGATAGAAAGACATCCGCAGGCCCCCTGCGGATTTTTTATCTCGTTTGCTCAGTTCAATTCCTATACAGCTATTTGCCTGTCTCCGCCTCCCTCTCTTTGCAGGGCTTTGGGCCGTAGACCTGGGCGATGATCTCTTCCGCTTCCCGGCAGGTAATGTGGCTGCCGGCAGCCAGGTGGTCCAGCTCCAGCTCCCTTACTTTTTTCTCCCATTCCTCTGCAGTTAAGGCCTTTTTCACCATCGTTTCACCCCAATCAAGAACTTTTTAGATTTGACAACCTAACGCTTGTAGGTTTCTGCAACATCGAGCACCGCCTCGATGACATCTTCCACATCTCGATCCGACATGCGAGGGTAAATCGGAAGGCTGATCATCCGCAGGTAGTTCGAGTAGGCAACTGGGAAATCCCCCGGCCGGTAGCCGTATTTATCGCGGTAGTAAGGGTGCAGGTGGATAGGAATGAAGTGAACGCTTGTCCCGATGTTTCGGGCATGAAGTTCTTCTATAAATTTGTTCCGATCGATACGCAAAGTTTCCAGATTCAAGCGCAGCACGTACAGGTGCCAGGCATGTTCAACGTAAGGCCGCCTCCCAGGGACTTCAAAGTATGGATAACGGGTGAAGGCTTCATCATACCTCGCTGCAATTTTCTTCCGCCGCTCTTGAAAACCCGGAAGCTTCTTCAACTGGTGCAGCCCGAGAGCAGCCTGGATATCCGTCATGTTGTACTTGTAGCCGGGATATACCACTTCATAGTACCAGGAACCTTCCTTCCCGTAGCGCTTCCAGGCATCCCGGCTCATCCCGTGCAGGCTCAGCACCCTCGCCCGTTCGACCAGATCAGAGTCGCCGGTCAACATCCCGCCCTCGGCGGTGGTGAGGTTTTTCGTGGCGTAAAAACTGAAGGCGGTCAGGTTACCCGTACTCCCGACCATCTGATCTTTATACCTGGCGGGAAGGGCGTGGGCCGCGTCTTCGACGATAAAAAGGCCGTGGGAACGGGCAACCCCGGTGATCGCATCCATTTCACACGGGTGGCCGGCGTAGTGAACCGGCATGATGCATTTCGTTTTCGACGTAACGGCCCTTTCCACCAGGTCAGGAGAAATATTTAAAGTATCAGGCTCCACATCCACGAGAACCGGCCTCGCCCCCACATGCTCGATGACGTTGACCGTCGCACAAAAGGTCATGGGCGTTGTGATCACCTCATCCCCCGGGCCAATGCCGAGCACAACCAGGGCCAGGTGCAGTCCTGCCGTACAGGAATTTACGGCCAGTGCCTCCGTAACTCCCAGGAACTCCGCAAACCTGGATTCGAACAACCTGGTTTTGGGACCTGTGGTAATCCAGTCAGAAGAAAGGGTATCGCTGACTTCTTCGATCTCTTCATCGGAAATAAAAGGGGGAGCAAAGGGCAAAAAATTGGAGCGCATAATCAAGCCTCCTGATCCTGATCATAGAGAAGAAAATCTCTTGTATCCTCGAACAAGATTCTCATGATCCCTTCTTAATCAGGCACATGTAATGAGTCCGGAAGAAAAAACAGAAAAAGCTCACCAACCGGCATAACCCCCAAGAGAACGGAGCAAGAATCCGAACGAGGGGAGGAGCTAAGGTGATCCTTCTGAATCTGATTTTACAATTTGGAAACATATTTTTAATTTCTCTCCCCGTTACTCCCTTCGCATCCCGGTTGACCGGATTGATCCAGTAATCATACCAGATGATCAGGCCGTCTTTTCTGAGAACTCGAAGCATTTCTGCTGCAATTCGGCTCTTCGTTCCTTCATCCAAAATCGAACTGAAAACGGTAAACTGCATTACAATATCAAAAGATTCATCAGGAAAGGGGTTGCCTCGGCATTGGCCACGCTCCAATTAATTTCGGGATGTTTACGCCGAGCTGCAGCAATGCGGTCCTCGAGAATATCAATGCCGTAAAGATTCTCCGGGTGAGCACCATAAATGATTAAACGAATTAATTCCGAACCGGCCCCGCAACCGACATCCAGAACACGCAATTCAGAAAGATTTCTTACTCCCGCCTCTGCCAGCATTTCCAACAAAACGCGCTCTCTCTCCTGGACGATAAAAAGGTTGCCAGGGTTAAATAATGAGTAAATTTGATTAAAGCGGGGATTTTTGCTTCGTTTTGCGTATACTTCTTTAATCCTCTGTATTTCTTTAGAGCCTGACAAAAACTTCACCCGCCGGATACAGAAAAATTTTTAAAATTCATGTCGACACCAGTCTTCAAAAACTTTTCCAACAGAAATTTTTTAATGCCGGGCTCACGGGGAAAAACAACAGCAACCAGTGTTAATAAAATCAAAACCAAATCGAAAACAAGAGACTGATTACGAATATAGGCAAGATCGCAACATAGCTTCTGGCGCATCAAGATGTCAAGGTAAAACCGCTCCGGGTCTGGACCCTCAAGCATCTCCTCTTCATTCCTGAAAAGCAACTGCGAAACCCCAGTCACCCCGGGTCTCACCGAAAGCACCTTTTTTTCATCATCGCTGTAAAATTCAACATACTGCGGCGCCTCGGGGCGCGGGCCAACGAGGCTCATCTCCCCTTTAAGCACATTATAAAACTGGGGCAGTTCGTCCAGTTTCCACTTGCGCAGGAACTTCCCTACCCGCGTCACCCTGGGATCATCCCTGCCTGTGATGGCCGGGCCCTGTGCAGAGCTGACATACATGCTGCGAAACTTAATAATTCGAAAAGGCCTGCCGCCTCTCCCGATCCGCTCCCCCCGGTAAAAAACCGGGAAACCCGAATCAAGAACCACAGCAACCGCAATCACCACAAAGACAGGAAAAAGCAGTATCAATAATACCAGTGAAACAATAATATCTAAAAACCTTTTTAGCATTATTAGTTGACAATTCCTCTCCCCAGGACTTTTTTTCAAATTCGCACAGCCATCGTTCTACTAAAACATTCCAATCCAGCTGGTCTTCTGCAAACTTGCGCCCTCGCCGACCCATTAAAAAAGCTTCCTCCTCATGATCAGCCAGCCAAATTATTGCGTCGGCAAGTGCCTGCTCATCTTCTGGAGGAACCACAATTCCAGCCTATCTCCTGAATCAGAGACGGGGAAAATGTTAGAAAGATGTTACGGATATCTCTCTTGCACCTACACGGCCAGAAAGGATAGTCAGTGTGATCAGTTTCACCAGCAACCCCAAATAATTCGCCCTTTTTAGGAAGAAATGGCCGATCTACAACATCCCATCAAACAAAGCCGATAACTGTTGATGAGACAAGGCATGATCCGTGAATAAATTGATGACCTCCGCACAGGCCTTCTCCGCTTCCGGGCATTGACCGGCCTGATAGCCCCACTGGCTCAACTCTCCTTCCACTGGGTGTAGGGGAGACACAAACCAATCTCCCACCGGTATTCGTAAACGCCGAGCCCGTTCCAGTATTTTTGCTTTATCCGGTACACGGATAGGATAGCGCAACATTGAGTGCTCCGCATAGTCCGGTCGAGCAGAGGGTTGAATGGCTGTATTCCTAAAAAAGGTATCGTACTGCTCAGCTACAAGCTGCCGTTGTCGCACGCGTTGAGGCAAGGTCTTCAGACCGCGCTGCAAAGCCCGTCGCTGAAATCCTCCCATGCGTTTCAAGTAACCGTGAGGCATTTGCACAGAGAGCAGTTCATCTCCCACTGAGGAACCAACCGAAAGCCCCACTTTTTGGGTTAGAAAGCGATAGGCCTCGACCAAAGGATAGTATAAAGCTGGACGATTAGCCAGGGGTCGTACAAACACCTGTGCTGCCAGGATAGCCTGTTCCATCATCCTCGGCGGAGTTAACTGCTCCACAATCGCAGCAACTTTGTGAACCAGTACCTCATCGCGCACATAGGCAATTCCCCCTAGGCCGGTTGAGATCGGTTTTGACCATTGCGTTGAGAAAAATGAGGCATGAGTGCTTGTCCCTGCTGGACGGCCTTTATAGGTGGACCCCAGCCCATGGGCACAATCCTCAATCACATAGATGCCATGTTGCTCAGCCAGAGCCATTATCGGGTCTAAATCGGGAGAAAGGCCAAAAGTATTTTGGGCAATAATAACTTTCGTGCGCGGCGAGATGAGGGGCTCGATAGTCTCTGCTGTGATATTGTAAGTCTGGGGATCAATATCGGCGTAAACCGGTTTTGCCCCCAAATACAGCACCGCATTGGGGACTACCACGCAGGTGAACCCAGGCAGAATCACCTCATCCCCAGAACCAACCCCAATCGCCTTGAGTAAGACGTAGATCGCTACCCGACCCTTCCAAAAGAAGAAAACACTTCCATTACTCTCAAGGAATCTCTCGTAACCGTCCTCATATTTAGAAAAGCAATTTTGCATTACCACAGGGGCATACCTCTTTTGGCTCTTAATTTTGGGTATAACTTTCCCAAACAGAACCTTAGAGGAAATGTGATAGATAGATAGATAGATAGATAGATAGATATAGCCGGTAAAACAGGCTCGATCCTGCATACATTTCCCTGAACTTAAATTTTTCGATTAAATACTGCTGGATGTTTGTCCCATGCAAGATATTCCTGAAGCCATCATTGGCATACTCGAAACGCTTTCCCCAAGATAAAATTTATTCATCGAGTAGAACAGGGCGTACGAAGGGTATAGCCTCAAAAAATCCGAGTCAAACTTGACGGTAGAGTAGTTCACTTCGATATTATCGTAAAATGTAATTCTGGGCATAAGCGATGAGTTTCCGCTCGTAAAAAAACACCCCAAAAATGAATAATATGGTACACTGCTTCTGCCACCAACCCCGCGAGATGCGTGGTTTCGCTGGCTACAACCCCAATTCGCGGGAGTTGGTGACTTTTCCTCTTTCAAGCTTTCCTTTCATTACCTCATGGGGTTTTCGAAACACCCCCTGTTTTATCTAGAAATAAGCCTTGATTCTAAATCCGCGAGCCAGCTTTTTACAATCGAACTCCATGAGTATTCCCTTTGAACAAGATTAAATCCGTTATTTCCAAGATTTTCAGCCATTTGGGGATCATCTGCCAACTTTTCCACTGCACGGGCAAGTTCATCGGGGTCTTCAGGAGGAACAACGATGCCGCAATTTGCATTTTTTACGATTTCGGCACCCTCGCCTTCGCCACTATAAACAAGTGGTAATCCGCATGCCATTGCCGGAAAGATCTTTGCGGGGCGCGAATGGAAACCTTTTTTGTAGGTGGAAATGGCCGCATATGCCTGCCCATAAAGAGACGCAACCTCCTCAATTGGCACCGGGGCCTTGAACTCAACATTTGTTAGATTATTTTCACGGCAAAACGAAACGACCTCTCTTTTTTGCGAACCATCGCCAACAAGCAAGAAGTTAATGTCGTCGCGTTTAGCCTGAAGCCTAGCTGCAGCTTGAGCGATTACTATCGGCCAGTTGTAAATGCCATGGTTGCCAGCATAAACGAACAACTTTTTCCCATTATGAATTTGGGGGCCCCGATAATGAAAAAGCTCTGTATCCACCCCATTTGGCAGAAAAAGCAGTTTCTCTTCAGAAACACTGTAATTTTGCTTAATATCACTGATAATCCCCTGGGTTACCCCACTTACAAAATCTGCTTTTGAAAAGATAAATGAATTGATTAATCTAAGCAGGCGCGAAACCACACCCGGCTTGAGAAGACCTGACCTGAGAAGCCAATCGGGCCATAAATCACATACGTTGACGATCAGTTTCGTCCGTTTAAACGGCAAGGCTATGCATGCCCCAAAACCAACAGTTGGAGGAATAACTTCAGCTACGATAAAGTCTACTCGTCTTGAGAGGAAAAAGTAGATTGGAAAGGTTGTAGCAATGAAGAAGAAATAGCTAAAAATCCGCCCCAATCCTACCTCCCTGGCAGGGTAAAACCAGCACCTGTGAATCCGGATCCCGTCAATTTCTTCGCAGCAATAAAACCTGCCGCGATAATCCGAATAAATTTGGCCCTTTGGATAGTTAGGCATTCCCGTCACTACAGAGACGTCGTAGCCCTGCCTGACAAGTTCCTTCGCAACCGAATGCAGCCTGATCGCGGTTGCCCCTATTTCGGGAGCGTAATACTGGGTCCAGATGAGAAATTTTTTCATGAGCGCTTCCACCAATGGCTAAAAATTTCCAGGGCGGCCAAAACCGCAGTAGCGATAACCCAAATCCACAAGTCTCCTAACGTCCAGGGCGTTTCTCCCGTCCACCACCAGGTAAGGCTCACGCATCAGGTTTTTAACCTTTTCCCAGTCCAGGGCAACCAACTGGGGCCACTCCGTGGCAAGGAGAAATGCCTGGGCGCCCACCAGCGCCTCATAGGGGTCAGGCGAAAGTTTTACGCAAGACGGCAGGTGAGAGCGAGCGTTTTCTATGGCAAGGGGATCAGTCGCCGCCACCACCACCCCCTCGTCCACCAGGTACTTGATAATATCGAGGGCGGGCGCTTCTCTGACATCGTCGGTGCCGGGCTTAAAGGCAAGCCCTAGAACGGCAATATTCTTGCCGTGCAGATCTCCCAGCTTCTCCTGCAGCTTTCTTACGGCAATGATCCGCTGCCGGGCGTTGACTTCAATCACCGATTTCAAGAGGCTGAACCTGTATCCGTTGAAGGAAGAAACATAGTCCAAACCCTTTGTATCTTTCGGGAAACAGGAACCGCCGTACCCAAGACCCGACTGAAGGAAGTGGGGCCCGATGCGCTGGTCCATCCCAACCGCAGGAGCCACCTTATCAATGTCGGCCCCAACCAGTTCACAGAGATTCGCAATCTCGTTAATAAAAGAAATTTTCGTTGCCAGGAAAGCGTTGGAGGCGTACTTCACCATCTCGGCACTGGTGACATCCATTACCACTTTCGGTGCATCGATATCAGCGTACAACTCCAGGACCTGCTGTACAACAGTTTCATCACCGCACCCGACCACAATCCGATCCGGGTGATACCAGTCCCAGACTGCCTTTCCCTCCCGCAGGAACTCAGGATTGGATACATAATGGATCGGTACATGGCAATGGGCAAGGAACCTTTTTGAAAGGGTTCGGCCGGTGCCCGGGGGAACTGTGCTCTTCATGACTATAATCGTCTCCCTCCTGGCGTGCTGAACGATTTCCTGCACTGCCGCGTATACCTGGGAGAGATCAACCCGCCCGTCCGGAAGGGAAGGGGTCCCCACCGCCAGAAGCACGACTTCGGCATCCTGCAATGCATTAGAAAGGCTGGAGATAAAAGAGATTTTTCCCTGAGCCAACGCGTTTTGCAAGAGCTCGTCCAGCCCCTCCTCATAAAAAGGAACCCTGCCCTGTTCCAGTGCTGCCAGCTTTACTCGATCCTTTTCCACTGCAACCACGCGGTGCCCAGAGTTCGCCAGACAGCAGGCGGCAACCAGCCCCACGTACCCTGTTCCCACCACAACTACATCCATTTTCTCTCCTCCATAAACCAACGAATACCTTGCGAACTCTGCTTTATACCCGGCTTAGATACAACTAACCTGCCTCATTCGTTTCTATCAGGTCCATACCCTGCAGAAACTTGAGTGCTTCCACGGCATCATTAACCGTTATTTCCCATCCGATTTCGCTGGCCTGACTCAGGATTTCTTCCACTGTGATCGCCTTTCCGGCTTCATGTAGGATATGGTACATCTTGGCGGCTATAGACAGGCTCTTATAATCAGAACTCTGGGCATAGCCCTTCATCTTCTCCAGCATTTCCTTGACCTTCCCTGCCAGTTCCGGTTCTTTCTGACGAATATCATTAAACGCCGCTTTTCCATATTCGTTCAACCGGTAAATGTGCAGCCTGGACTCATGGGCTCCGCGATAGTCGAAGGGTGGGTAATGTCGCACGATGCTCATCCACAAGCCCGGAGGATTGCAGGGCCTGGAGCGAACTGGCAACAGTTCGACTATAAGGTCCATAATAATAGGGAACAAATTCAATACCCAGTCCTAACATCACGTTTAAAAAATAAATAGTTTTTTGTAATAACGTTCGGCCAGAAATCATCTTTTCCTCGCTGCTTCCCAACGTTAGCAACAGGATGCGCTCTTCAAGCGTCAATTTACTCACCTTCCTTCGCCACCTGGAGGATTATCTCCAGGATCTCTTCCCTATGTTTTCTGCAAAAAGCCTTCCTTTCTTCTTTAGAACCTTCCAGGGGAGCATACACGTACAATCCTTCCATGAACGGTTCTTGCAGATTTTTGAAGACAGCAGAAACTTGCGGAAATCTTTACGTATAGGTTTTTCATCAACATTTACCAAAACCATAATAGAGTTTGGATCCAGCTTGGGTACCGGGTCCTTGTAAGTAGGGTTCTTGATCGACTGCTTATCAACAATGACAAGCTCTCGAGGCATCTGCCACATTTCCGCGAGCCTTTTTTCGGCCCGCTCGATCTTTACACCATCCAATTCCCTCACATTAACCAGGTCCACGTGATCCCTGAATGCTGCCTCGGAAATAGGTATCGAAAACACCTCTTTCAACAGCCGCCGTTCCTTATAGACGTAATACCAGGTCCCTTGCCGGACTCTGACTTTGAGCCAGGTTAAGTTCAAGGAGCGTATTATCGTCTTGTTCTAGAAAATCCTTCAGATCTGTGGTATTGACAAGAAATACCCTTCTGACAGAAGTCAGAACTTCCGGATCATTTAGGTTTACCTTCATATTTCGGAATTCCTTGCTAATCTGGTAATGATTTCTGAAGTCCTCCATTTGGACCTCCAAATCATTTTCATTTTAAAGCCCGCAAAAGCACTGCTTCTATTAAATTAACTACCCTTTCGATGCTGAATTTTAGCTCACAGTATTCACGGCAACGCTTTCTTAACTCAGCACCAACTCCTTGCTTTATAGACCACCTTATACGCTCTGCCAGAGCTTCTGGTGAGGTATCCTGACATAGAAACTCCTCCCCTAAAGGTCCCAGAACTTCTGGATTTGCACCAACCGGCGTCGCGACCACTGGAGTCCCGCAACTCAGTGCTTCGATCGTTACAAGGCCAAAACCTTCCAGCGCCATGGTCGGCAGTACAAAGAGATCAGCTGCTTGGTAATACATTGGCAACTTATCCTCGGAAATGAAGCCAAGAAACCTCACATTCTGCTCAAGCCGAAGCTCTTTCGCCTGTTTACGAAGCGAATTCTCAAGATACCCTTTACCCCCTATAAGGAGCAAAACATTAGGGACGTATCTTGCAACCTCTCTCATAGCTGTTATAAGATTCTCCAATCCCATCCGAGCCACTAATCGTCTTACGGTAAGCAATATAGGCCTGTCCAGTGGAAGCCTAAGTTTTTCACGAATAGAGATTGGATTTTCTACAAAAGAGAAGCGTTGAGTATCCACACATAAGGGGATGCGAACGGTTTTGTTTTTCCCAACTTCACCATAAAACTGCTCCATCACTTTCCTGCTAAACTTGCTTCGCACGAGTATTTTCATAGCCTGGGACAAGGCTTGTTGTTCCTTCGGTTTGATCCAGTGATTGACTATCTTCACTAAAGGCGTGCTCAAACCATATTTCCTGCAAGAAGCATCCAATTCTATCTCTTGAGGGGTTGGAGCATAAAACACATATACATAAGGGATCCCCAACGAAGAACGCATAAGCCCTACTGCCTGAAAAGGATTATTAGCTATATAAGCTACGTCGAAACGAAATTCCCGGTGTAACCGAGCAGCCAATTTGGGGACTTGGCTAATGCTGAACAAAGGATAAAGGCGGTAGAAAACCGTCCCTTTGGGAGGACTTAAGTAACGAAACAGCTCGTAGCCATTCCTCGATTCATGGAATGGGAGATTCCCCCTCAGCCTTCGAGTGATAACCACAACTCGATGCCCCCGGGCTACCAACTCTTCTACCTCTGGCAAGAGGCTCTTGCTGATTCCTCCAGTATGATCCGGCCAGAAAGCATCTGAAAGAACAAGGATGTTCATCAGTGCACCTCCATTTTCACAGCTCTCCCTCGAAGGGCGAGAACAACAAGGACGAGCACAAGAAATTGAAATAGATGCATAGTTAAGAAACTTACAATACTTTGCTCCACAATAACAAAAAAGGTTGGAAACATTACGCTTACTACCAAAATATTAGAGAGGTTACCCGGGGGGTGAACTAAATACTTAAACAGAATCTGCCATACCACTCCTATAAGCAGCATTCCAATTATCACATTTATAAACCCCAAATCCCAATAGAATTCCCCTGGAAGAGTAATAGCAACTGCAGTGCCTCTGTGAAAAATATGTGGGTAGAACTTCTCGTAGAAAATCTTTCCAGGACTAATGATTGGCTTTTCCGGCCAAAGGGTCCTTGGAATCCAGGCCACTAAAATAAGTAAAAGTTCCGACCCCATAGTAAAAGGTTCCTCTTTAGGGACACGCTCAATCAGGATACCTAAAGAATCAAGTCCATGTTGCCTCTCGCATATTATTTCCAAAAGTTTCATAGGTTCTTTCCAAAAAACTGAAGAATGAGCTAATGCCACTTGAAGCTCTGTAACTCCGCCACGCAGAACAGACAATAGAGGAAAAAGGATAATTAAAAGCGCGGCCAATACAACTGCCCATTTGCTGAATTTCATACTAACCTCATGTCCTCTCTTTGAGGTCATGTAAAAGCAGATCAACAATCCCAACAAAACAAACACAAACTGGGCACGAGAACCGCTAAAAAACCAATATATTAGTTCTGGCATCAGAAAAATGATGAACAAAAACCAATAAATAGAACGCTTACGGACTCTTGCTAAAATAACGATGATAAATAGACCAACCTTCGCTAAATTGGCAAGAATACCCAGATACACAGTCCCCTCAGCTTGCGCAAGAATCTCATACTTATTTGCTTCCAACCAAGCACCCAACCCACCTGCTTGAGTAATAAAGAAAATACGAAGGCTCCATCCGAAGATAAGGCATAACAGCGCAATAAGTAATGCTAGCGGTGCATTCCACCTTTGGGGTAAAACAGGTAGGGCACGGGCAATAACCTTTCCAAAACGTGCATGGTATCCTATCCAAAAAGCCAAAAGTCCAATAATGCTTATTCCAAGAGCCGCGTTAAGTAATCCAAGATCCTTTGCTCCGGGGCCAAGCCCAAGAATCGGGCTTCCAAATATTAAATCGTAAATTGCCCGCACTCCAAAGTGGGCAAAATAAAAGAGTGCAAACCATATACCCGGCTCGGCCAAATCGAAAGAATGTTGAAGGATACGCTGAAGTATCGGTCCAAAAGTTGTAAAAGCTAAAACAGCAACGAGTAAATATGTAATGGTGCGGCTCTCCAAAGCTTCTCCAAGACTTACAGATGCAATGCCTATTCCTACTATCAGCACACCTGTTAAAAGGTAGAGGGTTGGAAATAATGCCGGTTTCCGAACCAACCTCTCTTTTATCATAGCTCCGCCCCTATTTTCCCTCTGTATCCATCTATTAACCCTTGTAAGATCGCTCCAGCTATCTCAGGCTGCCATCGACCAAGATACATTCCAGCACGAATTATCCTCCAAACAGGATAGCATACCTGGAATATTATCCTGATAGGTCCTTGTAAATATCGGCGAGCCAGCAGCAGACGATTTCTTGTAAGGTAATAAAACCGGGATGGCTTACCTTTTCCTCCTGAGCTTGCAGCCACCTTGTGGTGCACCACCGCTTCACCTGCAACAACACTTTTCTTTCTAAAATGACGACACCACATAGCAAGTTCAAGCTCTTCACAGTAAAGAAAAAGAGATTCGTCGAGAAAATAACCAAGAACTCTCCAACGCTCTAATAATAAGTCTCGATTAAGAAGCATTGCCGAGCCTTCAACTCGATCACTTGGCCACCATCTCTTATCAAAAGCATACCGCTGTGGTTCAGAAAAGAAAAACATCCAAGGATAAAGGCTCCTTGCAAAAAGAACTTTTCCATCCCGAATATCCTTTACTAATGCACCTACTATACTTGCACCGCTTTCTTTTGCAACTTCTACCATAGCTCTCACAGTTTTGGGCTCAACTTTTACATCGTTGTTAAGAATTAAGACAAACTCGACTCCTTGCTCAAGGGCGTACTGAATGCCCGCATTGTTCCCTCCAGCGTAACCCAGATTTCTACCATTCTCAATAATAGTTATATCTGGATGGGCAGATTGTATATGTTTAACTGAATTATCGGTTGAACCATTGTCAACGACTATAATTTGATAATTAGGATATGTAGATCGTTGTAACGACTCCAGGCACTCAATTGTATCCCGCCAGCCGTTCCAGTTGAGGACGATGACTGCCACCTTGGGCCAAGCCTCTTTTAGCTCTGTCATCCAGTTTTCTTTCGCTCCCTCTCTATATCTTTTTCTACCATAATTCTTACCAGCTCTTCAAACGAGGTTTTAGGTCGCCAGCCCAGTTTGTCTTTTACTTTCGAGTAATCCCCCAACAACGTATTAACCTCTGCTGGTCTGAAAAAGTCCGAGCTAACTTCAACGAGCACTTTGCCCGAATGCTTGTCCACTCCTTTTTCCTCCACTCCTTTTCCTTCCCACTCCAGCTCAATGTCTATAACCTCGAACGCCCTCTGCACAAATTCACGCACAGAGTGATTTTCCCCGGTTGCGATAATGTAAGTGTCTGGTTCATCCTGCTGCATCATTAGGTAAATAGCCTCAACATACTCAGGAGCATATCCCCAGTCGCGTTTAGCTTCCAGATTTCCCAAGACAAGTTTATCCTGCAAACCCAACTTAATCCGAGCTACTCCTTTAGAAATCTTTCGTGTAACAAATTCTTCACCCCGCAGAGGGGATTCATGGTTGAACAAGATGCCGGAAACAGCAAACATGCTGTAGGCTTCCCGGTAATTCACAGTAATCCAGTGAGCAAAAAGCTTCGATACCCCATAAGGGCTTCTTGGATAAAAGGGAGTGTCCTCATTCTGGCGCTCGGTTAAGACCCTGCCGAACATTTCACTGGATGAGGCTTGATAGAATTTAGTCTTTGGAGTGACAGTTCTTACACTTTCGAGAAGCCTTAGAGTTCCTATAGCATTAGTCTCGCAGGTTAAGATCGGTTGTTCAAAAGAAAGGGCGACAAAGCTTAGGGCAGCCAAATTATAAACTTCGTCAGGTCTTATGTCCTCGATCACACGCATGATATTAGTAAGCTCCAAAAGATCCATAGGAACAAGTTTAATCTTGTCCAAGATGCCTAGCTCTTCCAGCCGCCACGACATGATACCCGTTGTTCGACGAAAAGTTCCATAGACTTTGTAACCCT
>NZ_JABUEX010000049.1:0-16312 GCF_013314835.1 Syntrophothermus sp. | reverse complement strand
AGCTCGACCGTCTCTCGAACATCATCAAGGCTTTTAACGATCAGTTCGGCAACATTCCCTGGACCGACGCCGATCGGGTGCGCAAACTGATCACCGAGGAGATTCCTGCACGCGTAGCGGCCGACACCGCCTACCAGAACGCACGCAAGTATTCCGACAAACAGAACGCACGTATCGAGCACGACAAGGCCCTCGTTCGGGTGATGACCGCGCTACTTCGGGATGACACCGAGCTGTTTAAGCAGTTCAGCGACAATGAGTCGTTCCGTCGCTGGCTGACCGATACGGTATTCGCACTGACCTACAGCGAACCTGGCAGCGCGAGGTAGCCAGTACGACTTCATCGACGGCTTAGCCCGGCAGCTGCGCGACGCCGTGCCCCACTTCGAAAGGCGACTGGAGGCTTTAAGGGACTTTTCAACTGCCTGCTGGGCATCAAAGCAAAGATCTTCGTAGAGAATATCTGAGTTTTGCCTGTCTTCTTCGAATAAGGTCATAATTACCACTACTTATTTGGGTTATCGCTGCTTCGTTTGTCAAATTATACCGTGTAGAATGCTCAAACTCAACCGCCTTCCGTCGCTGATGTTATTGATCTGTGATATTGTTTTCTCAACAGCAGGCTCGCAGCCGCAGATCAAACGCAGATCAAACAAAAAGCGGAAACGGTCCCCTACTCTTTAATAGAACCAGAACCGTTCCCGCCTCATGCTTACAACCGCCTGCTAACCGGTCACCGCCCCCTGGTGGTAACTCCACTCCTACTGGTACTGGCTACGGGTCTTGGAAACAACCATTCCTGATGAGGAGGTTGTTAAACCACCTGGCATGCTCAGCTTCGTCAAGGAGAGCATCAAGAAAAGCTTTCTTAACTAAGTGTCGTTTATTACAAAAATAGTTCGCCTTATAGAACTCGTAAGCCTCCTGTTCATCGTTAAACGCTTTCGCCAGGCCTTGACAGTAGCTCGCGGGCTGGTCAACGTCCGGTTCAGGGTAGCTATAGGTACACCCAGTTAACCGACAGTACACGGCCTGGAAATTGTTCAAGTGCCTTTTTTCGTCTTCTCTTATGCCGAATATCAAATCTCTTTGAACTTGGTCAGGGGTTAGTTCGATAAGATACGTATAAAACTTGATAGCTGCAGCTTCACCCCGAATTGCTTCTTGTAAGGCCTTGTCAGTTTCCTGACAAGCAACGTCCTCATAAGAGGGGCACCTCAAAGGTTTGTACATCTGGCAAGCCTCCCTTCGATAACTGTACTCAATATAGTCTATGCTGCATCGAGAAATCGGTTCTTATTGCGACGATTTCCGTACCGCTCGAAAGCCTGCCACGGGGTCTTAGCAACTACCGTGTTACACGAGTAGAAAAACAGATGAAAGCCGGGCGTCAAAGACCCGGCTTCATCCACATCATGGTTATACTGCTACCGAACTGCCTACTTAGCAAGCTGGTAAGTGTCGCGGGCGATGACCAGTTCCTCATTGGTCGGAATGACGAAGATCCTGACCTTGGAGTCGTCGGCTGCCACGTCTACCTCTTTACCTCTAACTTTGTTCTTTTCTGGATCCAGCTTAATGCCAAGGTAATCCAGGTCCTTACAGATGTTTTCGCGCATATCTATGCCATTTTCCCCGACACCGGCAGTAAACACCAAACAGTCACACCCGTTCAGTTGAGCAATGTAATTTCCGATGTAGCTCTTAACCCTAGTGTAGTACACATCGAGTGCCAACTGAGCCTTTTCGTTGCCGGCAGCCGCCGCTTCCTGGATGTCTCTCAAATCGTTTGACACGCCGGAGAGTCCTAACATACCTGACTTCTTGTTGAGGTAGTTGTTTACTTCTGTGGTAGAAAGGTTAAGCTTCTCCATGATAAAGAACACTATGGCCGGGTCAATGTCCCCGCACCTGGTTCCCATTACCAGACCTTCCAGCGGGGTGAACCCCATAGAAGTGTCGATGACTTTACCGTCCATGATCGCGGCCATGCTGGCTCCATTGCCCAAGTGCAAGGTAATGATCTTGCACTGCTCGTAAGGCTTGCCCAGCAAATCGGCAGCACGGTGAGAAACATAGAAATGAGAGGTCCCGTGGAACCCGTACCTTCTTACCTTATACTTTTCATAAAGCTCGTAAGGCAAAGCGTACATGTAGTTCTTGGCCGGCATGGTCTGGTGGAAAGCGGTATCAAATACAGCCACGTGCTTTACATTTGGCATCAACGCTTGACAGGCTTCGATTCCCATCATATTTGGCGGATTGTGAAGGGGAGCGATATCGAAGCACTCCCGGATTGCTTGTTTCACGCGGTCATCGATAACAACTGAATAGGCGAAAGCCTCGCCCCCGTGAACTACCCGGTGGCCCACAGCCCCGATTTCATCCATGTTCTTGATGACCCCATACTCGGGATGTACGAGAACCTCCAGCACGAGTTTCATGCCTTCGGTATGGTCTGGCAGGTCTTTCTTTATGACTACCTCGTCCTTACCCACAGGCTCGTGTTTGAGAACTGTCCCCGGAATTCCTACCCGGTCCAACAACCCCTTGGCCAGGACCGACTCATCGGTCATATCGAGTAGTTGATACTTGATCGATGAGCTCCCGCAGTTTACAACCAATACCTTCATTACTCAAACCTCCCTAACAAAATTCTCCTCTTAAATAAGTATCTACCTAGTTATTAAAAACTAGCTAATGCCCACCCCCTCAACTCCTCCTTGCGGGATGGGATGTTATGCCCGCACAGCAGTCATTGCCACTACGTTGACGATATCCTCGACGCTACATCCCCGAGACAGGTCGTTCACCGGTTTGGCAATACCCTGGAGTATCGGGCCAATAGCCTCTGCTTTTGCCAGCCTCTGTACCAGTTTGTAGCCTATGTTGCCGGCCTGGAGATCAGGGAAGATCAAAATGTTACAGTACCCCGCTACCGGGCTCCCTGGAGCTTTGGAAGCACCAACCTTGGGAACCAGCGCCGCGTCGGCCTGGAACTCCCCATCCACTTGCAGGTCTGGGAACCTGGTTTTGGCAATTTCAGTAGCTTTTGCTACCTTGTCGACCAGTTCATGGCTGGCGCTACCCTTGGTAGAGAAAGACAACATGCCTATCTTAGGTTCTTTTATCCCACAGAGATTAACCGCAGTGCTAACCGAGGCAGCAGCAAACTCTGCCATCTGTTCTGCGGTCGGGTTGGGAGTAACCGCACAGTCGGCAAAAACAAAGACCCCGTTATCTCCGAACTCACAGTTAGGTACGATCATTATGAAGGCTCCAGACACCGAAGATATTCCAGGAGCAGTCTTGATTATCTGGAGAGCCGGTCTCAGAACATCGCCAGTCGTGTTCTCTGCTCCAGCTACTTCGCCATCGGCCTTGCCTGACTTAACCATCATAGATCCAAAGTACAGGGGATCAGCCATCAGGGTTTCAGCCTTTTCCGGGGTCATGCCTTTGTCTTTTCTCATCTCGTAAAAGTCCTGCACAAAGTCCTTGAAGAAAGGAGCTTCTGCCGGATTGATAATCTCGGCTCCGCTGAGGTCTACCCCCAGGCTGTCAGCTAGCCCTTTGACTGCTTTCGGGTCACCCAACAGGATCGGATTCGCTATCTTTTCTTTGATTAGAATGGGCACTGCTCTGAGAGTCCTCTCTTCCGTCCCTTCGGGCAACACGATAGTCTTGGCCTTAGCTTTTGCCTTCTCTTTGATTTGATCCAAAAGATTCATCGCTCTTCCTCCTTTATTTTCTTATACTTGTTTTTATAGATAGCCGGAACCCCAGCCCAAAACCGCTCTCAACCGGAGACTTGTTAAGATTATCACATGGTAACGCGTAATAATCCTTGAACTCAGGATTTGCAGGTGTATCACGACCCTGTTATCCTGGTAATAACAACCACAAACCAGGAACCGATTGGTTCCGCCGAAAAGGAGGATACCCTTGTCAATCGTAGGGATTGTAGCAGAATACAACCCTTTCCATAACGGGCACCTCTACCATCTCGAACAAGCCCGCATGGCAACCGGAGCCGAAGCAGTAGTATGTGTCATGAGTGGAAATTTCGTACAAAGAGGAGAGCCAGCTATAATCGATAAATGGGCTCGTGCTGAAATGGCTTTACGATGCGGAGCTGACCTCGTGTTCGAATTACCTTTCTGTTTCGCGGTCCGCAGCGCATACAACTTTGCCCTGGGAGCGGTACAAACCCTAGACCGGACAGGGGTGGTTACCCATATATGTTTTGGAGCGGAAACTCCGGACTTACCGCTATTGCAGCAAATCGCATTCATACTCTCAGAAGAACCGGAGGAATTCCGAACCCGCCTGAAAGCCTTGCTTGACCAAGGCCACAACTATCCTTTAGCCCGAGCCTCAGCTGTTTCCTCTTATTTAAGTTACCATACCCGAACCTTAGATCCCAACCAGGTTCTAACTACCATGATGGGACCCAACAACATACTGGCCATAGAGTACTTGCGAGCCTTACGAGAGACTAAAAGCTCTATCGTTCCTGTCCTGATCCCGCGTGTCGGTTCGGGATATCATGACACCAGCCTCACTTCGTACGCCAGCGCTACCGCCATCCGCGGCGCTTTTTCTGACCCTAATTGGGATAAGCTGGTAAAACCCTACTTGCCATCCCCAAGCCATGAAATCCTTTTACGCGAGATCGACCAAGGAAAAGGCCCGGTTCAAGAAAAACACCTCGAACCTGTTCTCTTAGCCCTCCTAAGACGCATGACGGCTTCGGAGCTAGCTGCCATCCATGACATTACAGAAGGATTGGAGCACCGCATCAAAAAAGCTGCTCGCCAATCAAACAGCCTGATACACCTGAAAAACCTTGTCAAGACCAAGCGTTATAACCTTACCCGCATTAACCGCATCCTGCTATATGTGCTGTTCAACCTGACTAAAACCAGAGCAGCAAGCTTCGATGAAACGGGCCCGGCTTACTTACGTCTTTTAGGTCTTTCTCCATCTGGACAAAAAATCCTTCTTAAAATAAAAAGTAAATGTAGAATTTTATTAATAAATAGAGTAAAAACAGTAAATAAATTACTTTCTCCACAATCACACCCGGTGGCCCGTGATATGTTTGATCTCGATGTGCTGGCCACCGATATATACTCTTTGTTTTTCGCAGAAGCCCAGCGCCAGGGAGGTCGGGACTACACCGTGTCTCCGATTCGCATACGATAGGCTGCCCGTCTACGTAACCTTCCCGCGTAGCCCCGGCTCAGGCTTCGCCCCACCCTCAAACATTTACAGCCCTTTTTATCTCGTCCAGTCTTTCCAGCACCGCTTCCCGGCCCCTTTGAATACACTCCTCGGCCCGGTCAAAACCGCTGGAACTTATATGTCCCAGCTTAGGTTGAACCAGTATATCGGCTTGGGGTTTGACCAGCCCGGTAAAAATCTGCCGCTCTAAAAGGTCTATCGATGCCAAGATGACGTGAATAGCATTTCTTATCCGGGGTTGCGCGGCTTCCGCAAAATTCACGTCTACAGCGATAACGCGTTCTGCTCCCATGTCGCGAGCTGTTTCTATAGGTAGCCGGCTTGTAACCGCTCCGTCTACCAACAGCCTCCCTTCGTATTCTACCGGGACAAACACCCCTGGTATTGCTATACTGGCTCGAACCGCTTCGCTCACCACCCCCCGGTTTAGAACCACGCTTTCGCCCGTAAGTATGTCTGTGGCTACCACCGCCAGAGGTAAGCTGAGCTCTTCGAAGCTTTTCCCCTTGGTTAGCAGATGAATAAACTCCTGTACTTTCTTACCATTGATGAAACCCATTCGAGGAACACCAATATCGAGCAGCATGTTGACATTCAAGTTGACCGCTAACTTGGCCAGTAGATCAAGGTCAGCCCCGGCTGCAAAAACGGCCCCGACTAAAGCTCCCATACTGCTGCCCACAATGAAATCGAAAGGTATCCTGTGTTCTCTCAAGACCTGCAAAACCCCGATGTGGGCCAATCCCCTTGCACTCCCAGCTCCCAGCACAAGTCCCACCCGTGGTCTGCTCTTTTCGCATGACAAGTCTTGCTCCGTCATATTCTCAGCTCACCTCCGTCTTCATATATTTCTAAGAGGTTCACGTTCAGGCAACTTCCCTAAACCCGCGTAGCTTAACCGGCTTGGCTACCGAAAGTCAATCCCAGTCCTTCAGGTACTTTTGGCAACCGACTTGTCAGGTTCGCGGCAGGCGGTCAGCACCATACTTTTTTGGCAAGTGATTGGTCAGCAAAGCGGTTCTGCGGAAATCTGAGTCTCGTGAGGTGTTAAACCTTTGAGTTACTGGTACGTCCCGTTTGGGATCATCGTGACTGTTTTACTAGCTGGTTTTATGATAATCAACCCAACTCTTACCATCAAGTCCGCTGCCGACGGAATAGATCTTTGGTTTCGCCTGGTGCTCCCGGCCCTGTTTCCGTTTTTCGTTGCCAGTGAATTGCTGGTTCAGTTTGGGTTCGTCCGTTTGTTGGGTTGGCTTTTAGAACCGATTACCCGACCGTTCTTTCGCCTGCCGGGTGCCAGCTCGTTCGTCATCGTTATGGGATTCACCTCTGGGTTTCCGGTTGGAGCCTTCCTCACTCGCAGGTTACTGGAAGAAAAGTTGCTCAATATCAAGGAAGCAGAAAGACTAGTTTCGTTCACCAACAACGCCAGCCCGCTTTTCATTTTAGGGACAGTCGCGGTTGGAATGT
This sequence comes from Syntrophothermus sp., assembly GCF_013314835.1. Classification (NCBI taxonomy): domain Bacteria; kingdom Bacillati; phylum Bacillota; class Clostridia; order Eubacteriales; family Syntrophomonadaceae; genus Syntrophothermus; species Syntrophothermus sp. Next base: position 9,592 of record NZ_JABUEX010000049.1, on the reverse strand, counting down.
TTGGATTGCCCGAAGCGGGATACATTCTGGCAGGCAGCCATTACTTGGCAAATCTGACCGTAGGCTTCATCTGGGGACGAATGGCCAGTGACTCCAGCGAAAAAAGTAACTCCCCCGGGCCTCAGAACCAGGATCGACAAGCTTCTTTACTCCAAGTGTTGCGGGCTTGTCAAAACAGTCATACGAGCATCGGAAAAATTATGGGCGACTCTATCCGCAAGGCCATAGCCAGTGTGGTCGGCGTTGGGGGGTTTATCGTTATGTTCTCGGTTATTACCAGGATGCTGCAGGCTTTGGGTTTTATCGACCTTATCGCGAAGTTCCTGCAACAGGCGGCCGTTGGTTTGCACCTTCCATACTCACTGGCCTATGGTCTCAGCATCGGCCTGTTCGAAATGACGCTTGGAACCAAATCCATCACGTCGTCGGAAGCCTCCCTTTTGCAACAGCTGGTAGCAGTCAGTGCGGCTATGGCCTGGAGCGGCATATCCATCATTTCCCAGGTCATGAGCATAGTCTCTGGAACGCCCATCCGGCTCTCTTTCTATCTGCGCTCCCGACTCCTCCAAATGCTTCTAGCCTCTGTTTTTACCTACGTGGCCTACCATGTTATTTTGACAAAACGCCTGGTCGAGGTTTTTCCTCGCAGCCTATTGATGTCCCCAGTTCACTATAACCCGTCGGTAGGGGCTTATCTTTTCCCCTTGTTGGCAGCAGGTATCGTATTATTGTTGGCTTGCCTTTTGTCAGGTGTGGTTAAGTATGCAGTTTCCCGCCAACGTTAGGTAAAGAAGATTGTCTTTATCGGCAGGACTTTCTGTTTGTGACGTAGAAGTACTGATGCGATGACCATACCAGAATGGGGAGGGAGTGTAAACATGTTCGATCACTTGAGAAAAAAGATCCGGGATGTTCCGGACTTTCCAACGCCAGGGGTAATTTTTAAGGATATCACCACTTTGTTGAAAGACGGGCCAGCTTTTAAAGAAGTCATTGACACTTTGGTTGAACGTTACCGGCAACGGGGGATAGATGCGGTAGTGGCTATCGAGTCCCGAGGCTATATCTTCGGAGCCCCCTTGGCTGCAGCCTTAGGGGTAGGACTGATTCCGGTTCGCAAGATGGGCAAGCTACCTGCCGAAACCATCAGCGCGACGTATGAATTAGAGTATGGAAAAGAGACGGTCGAGATGCACCGCGATGCTATTCTTCCCGGGCAGAAGGTTCTAATCGTCGATGACCTTTTGGCAACGGGTGGAACGGCGAATGCGGCTAAGTCGCTGGTAGAGCAACTCGGAGGTAAAGTAGAAGGCTTTGCCTTTCTGATTGAACTCACATTCCTGAAAGGGCGAGACAAGCTAACAGGTTATGATGTGTTCACGATGATCACGTATTAGTCCTATGGGAGGGAAATATATGGAAAAAAGAGCTGATATCGGAGTTTTTGGAGGATCCGGGTTTTACCGCATGGAAGGGGTAGAAGAGATAAAGATCGATACCCCGTTTGGAGCTCCTAGCGACAAAATAACCTTGACTACCATCGGTGGCAAACGGGTGGCATTCCTGCCTCGCCACGGCAAGGAACATCAACTCCCACCGCACATGATTAATTTTCGGGCCAACCTCTGGGCCATGAAAGAGCTGGGAGTCACCCGGGTAATAGGTCCCTGTGCCGCGGGAAGTCTTCAACCTCACATCAAACCTGGAGACTTCGTGATCTGCGACCAGTTTGTGGATCGCACGCGTGGTCGGAAAGACACCTTCTATGATGGTCCTATAACCACGCATATTTCGACTGCGGACCCATATTGTCCCGAACTACGGGAACTTGCGATAAGGGAAGCAAGAAAACTCGGTATCACGGTTCACGAAACGGGAACGGTCGTGGTCATTCAAGGCCCGCGGTTTTCGACCCGAGCGGAAAGCAAGTGGTTCTCCAGTCACGGCTGGGAAGTTATCAACATGACCCAGTACCCTGAGTGTGTGTTAGCCCGAGAACTCGGAATGTGCTATGTGAATATCTCCTTAATCACCGACTATGATGTCGGCTTAGAAGGAAATCCCGACATCGCACCCGTCACTCACGAGCAGGTCATCGAAGTGTTCAAACAAAACAACGACAAACTCCGTACCCTGCTCCACGGGTTGATAGCCGCCATACCCGATGAACCAGGATGCAACTGTTACCGTCACTTACTGGATGGAAGGCTGAACTGAATCATTGCTTAAAGCCTTAAGAACTCAGCAGGTTCTACGTTTTACTCCCAACCAAGTGTCATAAACCCTTCCTCACAGGGCAACAGAGGAAGGGTTTTTCCTTTGGTTAGGACTCTTTTCAACGAAGATCCTGATCGATAAGCTCTTTCAGTTGCGATCTTCCTTTTTGGATGCTGTTCAGCCCTTCTCTTAAAACCCTTTCCATGTAAGTCAGGAGCTCGTCAGCGTATTGGTTGGCCTCGAGTTTGATTTCGCGTGCCAGCTCTTCCGCTTTGGTGATGATCTCTTTGGACACGCTCTCCGCTTGTTTGGTAATCTCGCTATGCTCAATTATCCGCGCCGCTTGGTACTTGCTTTCATCAATAATCTGCTGCGCAGCCCGATTAGCCTCATTAAACATCTCCTGCTGCTCCTGTAACAGGCTTCTGGCCTCCTCCAGCTCTCCCGGCAATATGGCCCGGATCCGGTCCATTTTCTCCAAGAGAAAATCAGCATCAATCACTGCCTTACCGGAAAAGGGAATGCGAATAGCCGACTTGATTATTTCTTCCATTTCATCCAGTATGTCCCATAGCTCCATCACAGTTCCTCCTCTCTCTCCCGCTGCCTGTAGTAGATGAGGGCTGACTCACCGTAAACATCGATGCGAAACTGTGCAATAAACGCAAGTCGCTCAGGGAGAGCGTGTTTCCTAGGTACCCTGATTACAAGCGTCCCCCTTTCCGCTAACAAACGGTTATTATCCAAAGCCTGAAGAACTTGAACAAATATCTCAGGCTGGTCAAACGGCGGGTCCACGTATATAACGTCAAAAACCTTTCCCCGCCCGACCAGAATCCTCAAAGCTCTGAAAACATCCATACCTAATACTTCAAAACCGGAAGCAAAACGACACCCGTCAAGGTTCGCATAAATCGTCCTGATCGCGGCCGGGTGTTTTTCGACAAAAACGACATAGGAGGCCCCACGGCTCAGGGCTTCAATGCCAACCTGCCCGCTTCCAGCAAAAACATCTAACAGCCTAGCGTCTTCAATTTCCCCTCCCAAAACATTGAACAGGGCTTCTTTGATACGATCCGTAAGCGGGCGGGTTATAAACCCCGGTGGAGCTTTTAGTTTCTTGCCCCGAGCAGTGCCCGAAATTACTCGCACCCCTCAACTCCCCCAATATTCTTCTTCATTGACCATCTTCTTACCTTCTTTTGGCACGTTTTAAACTGAATTATAGCATAAGAAAAAATTTTTTCTTACCGTGTATGTTTTGTCCCTAAACCGGAAATCATACTTAATGCCAGGGCAGACACCTGGTAAAACAAACCCTCCCCAACAACTTTACAAAATTCTCCTCTCCCCAAACGAACGGCGGCCTAGGTGGCCGCCACTTTTTGTCATGAATGAATATTTAGTGGCAGACGCGGCAGACTATACTCTGAAGGGAGGCAACTATCGATGAACTTAGATTTCTATCGTGCTTTTTCAATCAGCGTGGACCTTGCACTCGAAGCACGCGATATCATACGGGGTGCAACCGGCAGGGAAATTCCTGGAGTAGAAGAAAGAGTACAGCAACTTCCGAACGGAAAAGTTACAACCATTACTATTAAAGACAAAAACGCCGAACAGGTAATGGGCAAACCAATGGGAACCTACGTGACCATTGAGGTACAGCGCCTTCGCTTCAAAGACCCTGAAGTTCAAGAAGAGATCAGCCAGGCTGTTGCTCAAGCCTTAACCGCCCTAATGTCTGCTCATTTACGCCCCCAAAGCCACGTATTGATTATCGGATTGGGTAATTGGAAGGCAACGCCCGACTCCTTAGGCCCTAAAACCGTGGAATATATACCTGTTACCAGGCACTTGCATAAATATGCTCCGGAGGCTTTGATTACGGGAATGAGGCCCGTTTCAGCCGTAGCCCCCGGTGTTCTCGGCACCACCGGGATTGAAACCGTCGAAATAATCAAAGGTATTGTTCAAAATGTCAAGTGCGACTTAGCAGTAGTCATAGATGCCTTGGCTGCCCAAAGCACAGAACGAATTGGCACGAGTATTCAAATCTCTAACACAGGCATCCAGCCGGGTTCCGGAATCGGCAACCCTCGAGAACCGATTAATCATGAAACCTTAGGAATCCCGGTAATCGCTATAGGAGTGCCTACGGTCGTGAGCGCCGCCACTATCGCCAACCAAGCCATCCAACGATATTGCCAGAATACCGGGGCCATATTCAACCAAGAAATCAGCCTCAACTCCATTCGTGCCGTCTTGTCTTACTTTGGCGGGAGTCTAACTGTTACCCCCAAGGAAATCGATGACTTAATCGAAAACACCGCCCGCATAGTATCCACCGGTATAAGTTACGCTCTTTTCCCTGGCATTCCTAAGGAAAGCTTTGGTTTCTACACTTCTTAGCGGCCAAAAGTCGAAAAACAAACAAGCGGACAGTCTCTTGACAACTATCCGCTTGTTGAAATGGTGGATATTTAGGCCTGCACATAGTGGCAAAGCTTAATTAGTAGCTTTGACCAGGTTGTCCAGCGTTTTGTACTGACTGCTGAATCTGCTGCTTGGTTTGCTGAAGATCCTGTACCTGATTTAGCGAAACCTGATTTCCACCGGCCAGATTGTTTTCGTAGGCCAAAATCATCTTCTTCACCATCTGGCCCCCGATACTCCCTGCTTGCCGGGTGGTCAGTTCTCCGTTGTAACCGGCATTTAAGGGAACACCGAGTTCAGTAGCTGACTCCTGCTTAAACTGGTCCATGGCCGCCCTAGCTTGAGGAACCAGGATACGATTGTTGGTACCCTTACGCGGCATTTCTATTTCACCTCCTTGTCATTTGTGGTCTTATTTTTCTCGACCCTCGTTGCATATATACTGGTATTATTTTTATCTCTTTTCTTATTTAGTTTCCGATGCCTGACTCTTCTTCTTTTTTTGATTTATACCGATTTCTTGGGAAACCTCGTACTTAACCTTTTCCATTCGCGATGTTTCGTCTTCAAGACGCCGGAGTTCATCCTTTTGTTTCTCCATATTCACACCTCCAACACATAGGTTTTGTAATTTTTTCGCCTTCGATACTGGTAAGAAAATAAAAGCCCACCTTAAGGTGAGCTTTTTGCAATATTTTAGACGCTGATTAACGCAGATTTTTGCGACAATAATTATTGGTTATAGTTGACTTTATTTTCCATTCGGTGTAAGCGTGACAAAGCCTTTGCTAAGTCCTCGTTAAGAGTCAATCCCGCAGCTATCTCCCGGTGAACCGTCTCTAAAAGATGGGTGTCTCGCCCCAAATCAGCTACTCGAAACTGGGGCAGTCCGTGCTGCCGCACGCCCCAAAAATCCCCCGGCCCCCTCATCTCAAGATCCGCCCGGGCTATTTCGAACCCGTCATTCGTAGTTTCCATGAGCTTCAGCCTCGCTCTCGCTTCCTCGGTCTTAGGGTCACCGACCAGTATGCAGTAAGACTGGTCTCCTCCCCGTCCAACCCTTCCTCGCAACTGGTGAAGTTGAGCCAATCCGAACCTCTCCGCGTGTTCCACCACCATCACGGTAGCGTTGGCAACATCTATTCCGACCTCTATGACGCTGGTCGTGACCAGGATATCGATCAGACCCTGCCGGAACCTTTCGGCCACTGCTTCTTTCTCTGGGCTCTTCATGCGCCCGTGTAACAAACCCACCCTTAGCTCCGGAAAAACGCAGTTGGCAAGCTCTTGCTGCAAGCTTGTAGCTGCCAACAAGTCTTGCTTCTCCGATTCTTCGACCAGAGGACAAACAATGTAAACTTGCCGTCCCTTATTAACCTGGCGGCGGATAAATTGATACAGTTTGCTCTTCGCCGCTTCCGTAATAAAGACGGTTCTGACTCGCTTTCGCCCTGGAGGAATCTCATCGATGATAGAAACGTCCATGTCCCCGCATAAGGCCAAAGCCAAGGTGCGCGGTATCGGAGTAGCACTCATAACCAGAGTGTCGGGGTACCCCTTCCCTTTTCCTACCAGGGAAGCCCTCTGTTTCACTCCAAAACGTTGTTGTTCATCGATCACGACCAGGCCCAAGCGAGCAAATTCCACGGTATCGGTAATAAGCGCATGGGTTCCTACCAGGATGTCGAGTTCATGCCTTTTAGCCATTTCAACGATCTTTCGCTTTTCGCTGTAAGGTGTCTTGCCCGTAAGCAAAGCCACTCTTATGGGAACGCGACTCACCAGTCGCAGAAGGGAATTATAGTGCTGAACCGCCAGTATCTCGGTCGGAGCCATAAAAGCAATCTGATAACCGTCTCCGGCCATCTTAGCTGCGGCTAGAGCAGCTACTACAGTTTTCCCCGAACCTACATCCCCCTGCAGTAGCCTGTTCATCGGGTCGGGGCGAGTTAGGTCATCGCGTATCTCTGCCAACACTCTACGCTGGGCCTTAGTCAGCTGAAAAGGCAAGGCAGATATCACTTGTTCAACCAGTTCATCACCACCAAGATGCGCTACTCCCCGTCCCTTCAACTCACCACGCGCTCTATTCTTTAACTGTCTCACGTTCCACTGCCAGAGGAGCAGTTCTTCAAAAGCCAGCCGCCTCCGCGCCGGTTCCACGTCTAGGACATTTTTAGGGAAATGCAAGTTTCTTATCGCAGACTCAATATCGATCAATCCTATTCTTTTCCTAGCAACCGGATCTATGATATCGGGATATTTTTCAGCATATTCCTGCACCACCTGGTAAGCTATGCTACGTAACACCCTCTGGTTCAACCCCTCGGTAGAAGGGTAAAATGGCACAATCCCAACCCGATAGGCAGGACTCCCGCTGTTTAAAGTCTCGTACTGACTTACCCAAAGTTCTGGGTTGCCCCGGATCATATTCACCTTGCCTGTTACCAGAATAGGGATCCCAGGGTGCAATACTTGCTTGATGTATCTTTGGTTGAACCAAACGGCGACGATCCCGGCGTTCCCATCTTCCAGCCAAGCCTTCACTACAACAGTCCCCCGGGCTGACTTGGTCAAACTGATGCTCTTAACAATCCCTTTGACGGTATTCACTTGTCCCACCCGAATCTGATCCAAGCCCTTGGCTGCAGCCCAGTCAAAATAATGTCTGGGAACATGCCACAGCATGTCCCAGACGCTCTCTATCCCCAACCTCTGTAAAGAAGCAAAGCGGCCTGGTCCAACACCCTTAATAAAGCGAATAGATTTCTCTAAGTAACTCAGGTCTACCTCCATGGTCAATTCCTCGAACCGGCACCATATAAGTCCCGAGGCTTGAAACCCCTACTCGACAGATATGAAGTAGTGGTAATGAGGCTGGCCTCCAAAGTGCAGATCAACCTCACAGAAAGGGAAAGTCTCTCCAACCTTCGTCTTCAGCGCTTCCGCGTCCTCGGCGGCAACGTGTTCGCCGTATATGAGGGTAATCAGCTCATGGGTATCAGGATCGACTATCTCGCGGAGGAGGTTCAAGACTACGGCCTCAACGGTTTCTCCTGCCACTCTTACCTCGCCATCAACTAGCCCGATAATGTTACCTGCCTTCATGTCAATCCCGTTTATGACCGTATCCCGAACCGCATAGGTTATTTCCGCACTCTTGATGCTGGCCATCCTTTCTTTCATAGCGGAAATCACGCCTTCCGGATCACCTTCAGCATCATACGCGATAAGAGCTGCCATACCTTCCGTAATGCTTCTGGTGGGAACAACTTCGATCCGTCGCTGGCACAGATATTTTGCTTGTTCGGCCGCCAGGATTACGTTGCTGTTATTAGGCAAAATGATTACCTGCTCCGCATTAACGGCTTCACAGGCCCGAACCAGCTCCTCCGTACTCGGGTTCATGGTCTGCCCTCCTTCGACCACCTGGTCAACCCCTAGGCTCTTAAAAATCTCATTTATGCCAGTACCTGCTGCTACTGCCACGACTCCTAACCTTCGTTTTGGTTCTGCCCAGGAATCCTGAATTATGTTAGATTCCTCCGTCAAGTTACGCTGGCGCTCCTCGCTTTCATCCTGCATGTTATTAATCTTGATATCATGCAGGCTGCCAAATTCGATACATGCCTCAAGTACTTTACCCGGGTGATTGGAATGAATATGCACCTTTATCAGGCTATCATCCCCCACCACCAAAAGCGAATCCCCTATACCTAAAAGCCTGTCCCTGATAGCATCTTGGTCGAGTTTCTGTCCCTGGATGAGCACCTCAGTACAATAGCGAAACTCGAGATCTACCTTCCCTGCTTCCCGTACATCCTGAGGCACATAGCCGGTTTCTTTAGCTACATCCACTACTTGCCCGCTTTCATAAAAGTTCCATGCGTTCAAGGCTCCCTCAAGAGAATATAAAAGCCCCTGCCCTCCAGCATCTACTACCCCGGCTTCCCTTAGAATCGGCAACATCTGCGGGGTCTTGGCTAGTGTTTTTCTCCCTTGATCAAGGCCTGCCTGTAAGGTTCCGATTATATCAAGCCCACTCCCCGCCGCGGTCACCGCTGCCCGGGCTATTTCTTTAACAACAGTAAGGATGGTACCTTCTACCGGTTTCATAACCGCTCGATAGGCTGTGTCACAGCCTGCCTGCAAAGCCCTACCAAGTTCCAATGAAGTAATCTCTTCTTTACCGTCGAGATACTTAGCCATCCCCCTGAAAACCTGGGATAGTATTACCCCAGAATTGCCACGAGCTCCCATCAGAGAACCCCTGGCCATAGCTTGAGCTACCGTACCTATTGACGTGCTCTTTTCCTTTTCTACCTCTTTGACGGTAGCTACCAGGGTCAAATACATGTTGGTTCCCGTATCTCCATCAGGTACCGGAAAAACGTTCATAGCGTTGACTTTTTCTTTATGTAACTCAAGGTTTGCACAACCGGCTTTCAGCATGTTAGCTAGATCTTGCCCGTTCATTCGTTCTAGGTTCAAATGAATATCCTCCCTACTCCTTGATAACCCTGACACTTTGAACATTTACGTTGACTCTTGCCACCCTAAGCCCCGCAACCTCCTGCATCACGTACCTTATTTTCTGCATAATGTTTAGGGCCACCTCCGATATCTTAGTCCCATAACTGATTACGACGAAAACATCCACGATCAGCCCTTCTTCCTCTTCCTTGACCTCAACCCCTTTTCGCACGGATTCGCGGCCCAGAATATCGCTGACACCATCTGCCCACTTGCGTGGAACCATTCCCACCAAGCCATAACAATCGACCGTGGCCAGGCCTACAACTGTCTCCACGGCTTCTCTACTGATATCCACTTTACCCAACTCGCTCTCAGCAACCAAGAACATACTTACCGCTCCTCCTTGTTACTATATTTATATTCACATCATTGCCTGAGTCCAGAAATGTATACCCGGTTTTCT
>NZ_JABUEX010000160.1:0-2188 GCF_013314835.1 Syntrophothermus sp. | reverse complement strand
TAAACACGACCGCGGCGCCGAGGAACGTAACGTATACCATCGAGAACTGTGCGATCTCTTCCAGGAAGTAATAGGCCGTGTTAAAAACGTAGCGCAAGATGAATTGGGCGCTTACGCTCGTAACCATCAACGTCATCCATATCACCAGGAATCCCCTGAGGAACCCGTCCACGCTGCGGCTTAACCTGTGAATCATTGCACGCTGCACCTCTTCAGCGTCACCCCTTGCCGGTGAGGCGTGGCAAGAGCATCACCACAGAGGGGACGAATATCAAGATCAGCACGACTGTGTATATAGTGATCATAAAAGGAACGCACGCACGGACTATACTCTCCATTGGCCGTTTTGTTATGGTGCTGGCCATGAATATACACAGAGCAACCGGCGGAGTCAGTAAGCCGATGCCCGCCGTAACTACGATAACAACCCCAGCGTGAATCGGATCTATCCCTACCGCCTGCATCGCCGGGAGGAGAATCGGAACAGCCAGTATGATCGCTTCATTGACTCCCAGGAACATGCCGAGGAGAAGAAAAACGCCTGTCACCGCTATGAGTAACGTGGTGGGGTTGGTAAAGACCGCTGACGCCCAGGAACTCACCAACTGGGGCACCGAGTGCAAAGCTAGAACGTAGCACAGTGAGTTTGCCGCGCAAACAACCAGCATCACCAGACCGGTCATGGTCGCCGCCTTGACCAGGATGCCCGGCATGTCTGCAAGCCGCAGTTCCTTGAACACGAAAAACCCCAGGAACAGGGAGTACAGCACGGCGGCCCCCGCAGCCTCTGTCGGCGTGAAGACGCCGGCGATTATCCCTCCAAGGAGAATGACAGGTGCCAGCAGAGCAGGAATCCCATCCCTCGCAGTCGTGAACAGTCTTGTCCAGGAGAAAGGGCGGGGCTTGCCGTAGTTTCGCTTGCGAGTCAACAGCAGCACTGTCAGGATCTCTGCCACGCCGACCAAAATACCCGCTCCAATGCCTCCGAGGAACAGGGCGCCGACGGAAGTGTTGGTTACCCACCCGTAAATAACCATGGGTATGCTAGGGGGGATGATGATGCCGATCGGGGACGAGGAAGCCGTAACGGCGGCGGAGAAGTCGATATCGTAGCCTTCTTCCGTCATCGCTGGAATGAGCACTGTTCCTACGGCTGCAGTATCCGCGACAGCGGAGCCCGAAGCGCCTCCGAAGAGCATACTTACCGCGACATTGACTACGGCAAGGGCTCCCTTCATCGAACCAAAGACGCTCGCCGTGAAATCTATCAAGCGCTTGGTAATCCCGCCCTGTTCCATTATGGTGCCAGCCAGCACGAATAAGGGAATGGCAAGCAGGACCCAACTATCCGCGCCGGCGAACATAGATTGGATTACCTGGGTGACTGGGATGCCTTCAAGGTACAGCAGCATAGCCGACAACAAGGCCAGTACAAACGCTAGCGGAGTTCCGGATATCAGTAGCAGCAGCGCTACCCCTATGGACGCCAAGATCATGCATCCTCACCGCCTGGCCTAACGTTCACCAACGGAACCGGGTGCCTACGGATGGTAGTTGAATCATTCTCTTCCTTAGTTGCCGGCTTCTAGTATCCGGTCGAGTATGTTTCCATACTCTTCACGGAATTTGGGGAACACCTCTCGATGGACTATTTCCCGGAACTTACCGAGCTCAGCTTCGGTAAGCTCCACGACCGTCATCTTCGCTCGCAACTCTGCAAGCATCCGTGCATCGCTCTCTGCGGCCTTTTCCGGGGCCAGAAGGGCGGTCTTCTCGGCAGCAGCGGCTATCGCCGCCTGCTGGGACGGGCTGAGCGAGGTCCATGCTCTATTGCTCATAGCCAGTATGTGGGGCGTCCTGGCGAAATTGAGCATTGTCAGGAACTTTTGTACCTCGTAAAACTTCTGGGTGTAAATGTGCAATATCTGGTTGTGCTGGCCGTCCACGACACCCCGGTCAAGCGCCATGTACAGCTCCCCGAAATCAAGGGCTACCGGGACCGCCCCGAGAGCCCGCAGGGGTAGCTCAAAAACCGGGACTTTAGGGCTTCGGATCCGCAGCCCTTTGAGGTCATCTGGGGAACGAACGGCCCTCTTGTTGCTGGTTAGCTGCCGGCCGCCCGTTTCCCAGGCGTAGTCAACCCATGCCAACGGTTTGATGCCTGTCTTAGCGGCTAGACCCTCCAGGA
>NZ_JABUEX010000048.1:0-16739 GCF_013314835.1 Syntrophothermus sp. | reverse complement strand
CCAAGGACTAATCAGCTTGTATGAGACATATCGGAAACTCTGTAGTGTTTCATGAACCGCCGTATACCGAACGGTACGTACGGTGGTGTGAGAGGACGGGGGTTAGCCGCCCCCTCCTACTCGATTTGGGTGTGCCTTTTGTTTTCTTGAAGCTTTGTCGACGTTTTCTTTACCGAAAGAGCAGCACTTGTTGCAGATCCGCAATAGGTTGGACGATCCACTCTTATCACTCTTATTCTCCTTGGAATTTTACAATTATCCGGGGCGAGAAGGCGGGGTGAGGGGGTGGTTTTGTTTTTGCTGATTTGACGTAGCAGCTGGGGATGGAATAAGATGTTGCTTGTAAAGGAGAGAAAAGAGGCTTAATATCATCCGGTATTTCGAACACGGGAGGATTACAAGTGGTTCCAGTAATCGCATTCGTGGGTTCACATAATGCAGGGAAGACGACCTTGTTGGAGAAGGTCATTTCCAGTTTACAGGATCGCGGCTTCAAAGTGGGCGTTATCAAACATGCTTTTCATCCCATCGTTTTCGAAGAAGGAAGTAAGGACAGTATGCGCCTTTTTAAGGCCGGCGCATCTTTGATGGCTGTTGTGTCGAACGAAATCGCGGTTGAGTACCGGCAGCAAGAGGGCAAGATGAGCCTTGATGAAATATTGAAGAAAGTGACGCCTGGACTCGATATCGTCCTGGTTGAGGGTTTCAAAAACGAAGACCTGCCCAAGATCCAAGTCATACGCCGCGAGGTAAGCAGCGAGCTTATGGAGCTAAACCAGACGATCGCGGTAGTGTCTGATTTTGACATCGGAGAATTACCGGTGCCCGTTTTTCAACCGAACGACAGCGACAAACTCGTCGATTTCATTATTAATTATTGTCTAAAGGGCAACCGAATTAGGAGAGCGAAGCCCGGAAATGGTTAGAGGAACTAAGTTAGAGGTTTACGTGGGTTCTCATCAGGCCGAAGAAATATGGACGTTACCGGGGCAGCTGCTCTGGGATATACTCGAGAGCCGCGGGCATCACGTAAAAGGAGAATGCGGTGGTAGAGGGACATGCGGGCACTGCTGGGTGCGGGTAGAAGGTGAAGTATCGCCTCCCGGGCCGGAAGAAAGCCGCTTCATGCTGGAGCAAGGCGTGTCGCCTGGTTTTCGGCTGGCTTGTCACTGCCGGGTGTTAGGGCCGGCGCAGGTATACTTATCTTCAATGGAACTGTCCCCATTTCTGAAAGCCGAAGGGCGTGCGCTCGGATTTGAAATCGCACCCGAGGTGAAGAGGATCAGCGGGGCTGTCCCTCCACGGACAGAAGAGGGCACTGAGACTCTTTGGGAACGCCTTGCCCAAGCCTTTCCCGAGTCTCATTTGTGCTTGACTTTCGATAATTGGAACCGGCTCAGCACTGAAGTTAGCAGGGGCGAGGTTTCGTTAAACGGCGTTGCGATCGGACCCTGTTTGGTCGAGGTGACCGCAAGCAGCACGCCCCGCGTGTTGGGAGTAGCGGTTGACATAGGAACTACCAGCCTGTACGCTGCTTTGGTTGACCTGGAAGATGGGCGACGGCTGTCGGTAGTGACTCGTGGCAATCCTCAGAAAACGTACGGGGCAGACGTGATTTCGCGCGTTAGCCGGGCCACAGAGGACAGGGGAGGGTTAACCCGCCTCAACGAGGTCTTAGTTGCGGCCGTTAATTCGATGATCGACGAACTGACCAGTTTTCACGGGGTAAGCCCTGCCGACGTGTATCAGGTGGTGGCGGTGGGCAATCCGGTAATGCTACACCTGTTTGCAGGTCTTGATGTTCGTGGTTTTGGAGGGGCACCTTTCGTTGGGGTATTTAGGCACAGTTGGTCTGAAACAGCATCAACATTTGGGATCAGGATTCATCCCCGGGGACAAGTTAGAATCCTCCCCCAGGTCGGGGGTTTCGTGGGAGCAGACGTGGTGGCAGGTCTTTTAACCCTGGATCTGCACGGCCGAGAAACGTTTCTTTATCTCGACATAGGGACCAACGGAGAGATGGTTCTTTACCATAAAGGAGAGTGGTGGGCGTGTTCTGCAGCCGCTGGGCCTGCGTTCGAAGGCGGCAACATATCGTCAGGAATGCGCGCTGAGCCGGGGGCTGTTGACAGGGTATGGGTACAAGAAGATAAGATCCAGTTCAATGTTCTAGGAGAAGGCCCGCCGCTTGGCTTTTGTGGTTCCGGGTTGATTGACCTTGTGGCCGCTATGTTAGAATTAGGTTGGCTTAACCAGAACGGAACTCTGAGCCCAATCCAGGGCGGACATCAGGGATCATTTGTTTTGAATGAGTCCGCTGCCCCTGAATTGAGGAGAGTAGGGATCAACCAAAATGACATCCGGCAACTGCAATTAGCCAAGGCGGCGATCAGGACAGGAGTTGACATAATGTTGGAGAGGGCGGGGCTCTCCGTATCAGACTTAGGCCGGGTATACCTGGCGGGTACATTCGGCCAATACCTTCGCCCGGCCAGTATCCTTCGCTTAGGTCTCTTGCCGCCTGTCAGACCGGAAAGCATTATAGGAATCGGCAATGCAGCGGCTGAAGGTGCCATAATGGCCCTCTTATCTCGAGAAAAACAAAAAGAGGCTGACCGCCTTGCGCGTTCCATCCGCTACCTTGAGCTGGCTAGTCAGCCGGATTTTCAAGAGGTCTTTCTCAGAAGTCTGGATTTTCCAAGTTAAGCTTTAACCGCTGATGTTCTTGGCCAGGTGGTTTATGACCAGACCGGTTAACAGCTTGGGATAAAAGTAGGTTGCTTTTTGGGGCATCTTGTCACGGGCCTGGGCAACGTCTACCACTTCCTTGACCCGGGTGGGGTTGAGGAAGAAGGCGACTTGATAAAGGCCCTTGTCGACCTGTTGCACTGCCCACTGTGCGTCCTTGGTGTAAGCCAGGTATTCTTGGTTTTTGCGCTGCGAAGCCCCGATGCCCAGCATGTGGTCGAGTACGAGGTTATCGAGAACCGCAACGTCGAGCCGTTTCCAAGCCTCTGATTTATCATTCGGCAAGGCTTGTGTTATCTCGACGTTGGGCCTAAGGCTCAAGATATACAGAACTCCGTTTTGACCATACATACCGAAAACCTGTTGATCTTCACCTTGTTCTTCCATGGCTTTAAGAAACGCTGACAGTTGGTCAGCCGAGCCAAAGGGCCGAACGTTAAAATAGGAGCCGAGTTTTACCCGAAAAGCTTCCAGGTCGAAACCTTCCAGATTCTTTACCACGCGGTGAGTGGGAAGGATAATTAAACCCTGATCATACAAGTTTACCAAAGTTATCATTACGTAATCGTACCCAGGCAAGCCTTTAGCCTCCATTTCCTGGGCATATTCGAGGGCGGTCTCATACCGGTGATGGCCGTCAGCGATGAAGATCTTCTTGTCTTTCATGGCCTCGACCACAGTGCGGATGGTTTCATTATCGGTAATCACCCACAGACGATGGGTTTCCCCGACTTCGTCGACTAGTTCAGAGGTGGGAGAAGTATCGCTTATGGCTGCTTGCAACGCGCTATCGATAGTCTTTTCTGGATCCGAATACAGCCCGAAGATCGAACTGAAATTGGCTTGGGTAGCCCGGAGCAAACGCAGCCTGTCTTCTTTGGGCTTGGACAGGGTCTCTTCGTGGGGTAGGATATTGCCTTTATCGTATGCTTCTACTTTAAGACCGCAGATAAAGCCGTTCCGGACGACGGTATTCCCCTGGATATTGAACTCCTGCTGGTAGAAGTAGAGGGCAGGTTTACTTTCATAAACCAGGATATCCTCTTCAATCCACCGTTGCATGTACTCGGCGGCCCGGGTGTAACGGTTGTTGTTCTCATCGTCGTTGGGGAATTCGAGACCAAGTTCGAGGCGAATCACGTTAGCTGGATGCTCGGCGTAATAGCGAACCTGGGCTGTTTCGTCTATTATGTCATAAGGCGGGGTGACTACAGAAGCCAGATTTGGTATCTTATTAGTGTTGTACCTTAAACCAATAAAGGGGATTATATTAGCCATGTTAACCTCCTTCGCGCGAAACCTGAACTTCGTTCCAATTGTATTACAATGGCCTTGGCGATGCAATAAATTATATTCTATTGCTCTTCAGTTTTGATGACCAGTTATCCTTAAAGACAGGGGGCGTGATGAATGTCGGTTGATTATCACATACACGTTCTCGCTCATGGAGAGTACGACTACACAGAGGAGCGGATAAGGGAGTTTCTGGATCAGGCGCGAAGGCAAGGGATAACCGAAATCGGCCTGGCTGAACACGAAGAGTGGGGACGAAGGATAAGGCCTGATGTCGTGAAGGCAGCTCAGGCAGAGATTCAAGGGATATGCGTCCGGCAGGGGATGGAAATAGACTATAATTTTGAGCGGGAGGGGGAGATTAGGGGTATAATAAAAAAATGGGATCTCGATTTCGTCATAGGTTCGGTTCACTTTATCGACGGTTGGGGGTTTGATCACCCCGACTCAAGATCCGAGTTTGATGGGGCTGACATCGATGACCTGTACGAGCGGTATTTCCGTTTAGTAGCGCAAGCTGTAAGGTCGGGCTTGTTCGATGTCATCGGACACCTGGATCTCATCAAGATATGGGGCCACCGCCCGGCACGCAAGCGGGACCTCGAGTACGTGGAGCCTTTCCTGCTGCAGATGAAACGCTCGGGAGTGGTGGTAGAAATCAATACCGCTGGATTGCGCAAGCCAGTAAACGAGATGTATCCGAGCCCGAGCTTGCTTAAGGCTTTGTTCGAGGCCGACATTCCAATAACCTTTGGCTCGGATGCCCACGAACCCGGAGATGTGGGCCGGGATTTGGCGAAAGCTCGGGAGCTGGCTAGACAAGCCGGTTATCGCTGGTGTGTAGGCTTTGACCGGAGACAGCGATATGAGGTCACTATAACCGATTGAGCAAGGGTTGGACAAGCAGAACCACTAGGGGGTTAGATAGGTGAACAGTGGAGTGTTGTTGGTTGTGAGCCTGGTTATTATACTTATCGGAGCCGAGATTTTCACTAATGGCATTGAGTGGTTAGGGGAAAGGCTTAATCTGTCGGAGGGAGCGGTTGGGAGCATCTTGGCTGCTGTCGGTACGGCTTTGCCTGAAACTCTAATCCCGATTATCGCGATCCTGCTGGGAGGCGAAGCTGAAGGGAAGGAAATCGGGATCGGGGCGATTCTCGGGGCTCCGTTGATGCTCTCGACTTTGGCCATGTTCGTTACCGGGGTAGGCGTAATTATCTTCAGGTGGCGGCGCGTGCACGGCCTGAAACTTCAAGTTAACAAGGATGTTATTCGGCGTGACCTCGGCTTTTTCTTAATAGTGTTCACGGCAGCAGTTCTGGTAGGCGCTCTTCCTTTGCGTCGCTGGCAGCTTATTATTGGAGCCTTCATGGTATTTTCCTATTTATGGTACGTTTACGTGACCATAACCGAAAGCAAAGGAGGAAGGGATGACGGGGAAGAACTGCGGCGCTGCTATTTTTGTTTCGGCTCCGAGTACCCCTTGTTAAGGACCATTTTGTTTCAGGTGGCTGTGTCACTCTGTTTAATAATACTGGGGGCAGACGGTTTTGTAACCGCTGTTAGAGATATCGCTCACGCGTATGGGGTACCCGCCTTCGTGCTGTCTCTGATAATTGCTCCGGTTGCCACCGAATTGCCAGAAAAGTTTAACAGCATCATTTGGGTGTCCAGGGGTAAAGACACGTTGGCTTTAGGCAACATTACGGGGGCTATGGTTTTCCAGAGCTCGTTGATACCGGCTTTGGGCATTTTTTTGACTGATTGGAGGCTTAGCGTCGGGGCTATGGTCAGCGCTCTCTGTGCTCTTTTGGCCGCAGCCGTGATGTACGTCGAGGTCACCCGAAAGGGTTACCTTAGTACTGGGACCTTGCTTTTCTGCGGAGTGTTTTATCTTGTCTTCTTGATGGGCGTTATTCAGGGTATCATACGATAGTGAGGGGGAATAGGAGCCATGGGAGTCGAGGAACGCTTAAAAGAATTAGGATTGGAGATACCATCGCCTCCCCGGCCTATAGCGGCTTACGTTCCTGGCGTCGTTGTGGGGGATCTGGTTTTCACCTCCGGTCAGCTTCCGACTTGTCGTGGAGAGTTGATACATAAAGGGAAATTGGGGGTAGACTTGGACCTCGAGAAAGGAGTGGCCTGTGCCCGCCAGTCAGTTTTGAATTGTCTCGGGGTGGTCAAGTTCTTGGTAGGCAGCTTGGATCGGGTGGAAAGGGTAGTGAAAATGACAGGGTATGTACAAAGCGCAGAAAGGTTCCACGAACAGCCGCGAGTGTTAAACGGCGCGTCCGAACTGCTGGAGGAGGTTTTCGGCGAAGCCGGACAACATGCCCGAGCGGCGATAGGGGTTAGCAGTTTACCTCTCAATGCTCCCTGCGAGATTGAACTAATAGTGCAAATCAAATCATGAGAACCAGAGCTTTTCTTTTATTGGCAGGGGGTCACGCTTTGACCGACATGTATATCAATTTCCTGCCAGCTTTGCTTCCGGTTATGGCCCCCAGGCTCGACCTTAACCTCACCTTGGCCGGAATAGTCATTGGCGGGAGCCTGATTGCCGCAAATTTGGCCCAGCCGGTGTTCGGGTGGCTTTTTGATATTCACCCTTCATCGAGGTGGCTGGTTTGGCCTGTGGTGTTAAGTGGCTTGCTCATGTGCGCCAGCGTGATGTCAACCAGTTACTATGTTTTTCTTGCCCTGACCTTGTTAGCCGGGGTTGCCAACGGCGCATATCACCCGTCTGGTTCAACTTACACGTACCAGCTGGATCCTTCCAACCGGGGTATTCTGATGTCCTTGTTCTCTTCGGCGGGGGCTTTAGGTTACGCTTTAGGCCCCATGGTTGTGGCTTTCTTGATAGACCGCCTGTCGCTTTATTCTCTGTTTTTGATGCTGGTGCCGGCTGTCACGTTTGCTCTTGGGATTTGGACGGCTAAGTTGTCAGGCTTAAAGCCGGCTGCCCAGAAATGGGATTTGAGCCAGGCTCGTGCGGTTTTTAAAGGAGCGATCCTGGTTCTAACATGGGTCATGATACTAAGGGCTTGGGGGCACCTCGTTTTGAGCAATTACCTTGTTTTTTACCTGGAGAAGGCCGGGTATTCGTATCAAGCGGCAGCGAACCTTCTTACCTGGTTCCTGGCGGCAGGTGCCGTTGGGGGCATTATAGCCGGAAAACTATCGGATAGTTTGGGGAGAACCAGGATAATAGTCGTCAGCATGTTGTTGAGTGCGGTGTTCGCGGGACTTTTCTTGTATACTAACGGCCTTTGGTCGGTGCTGTTTTTGATGACCTGTGGGCTAACCGTACATGCTCCCCTGCCTGTTATGGTTGTACTTTGTCAGGAGTATCTTCCGGAAAGTGTGGGTATAGCTGCCGGTCTGTCTATGGGTTTCGCGTGGGGCGTGGGTTCACTGGGGGCCCTGGTCAACGGTATTGTGGCTGACCACTGGGGGTTATCGGCGAGCTTTTGGGTTGCGGCTTTGATCCTGCTGGCAGGAGCTGTTTTGGCAACCGGACTTAAAAAGCTCAGAGTGATGGAAAGGGTTTAAAGTGAACGACCGGTGTTCAACCAATCCAATCTGTGACCGAGAATTTTACATAATTTCTAAAAATAGAACTAAACCAGAGCGATAACCAACATTACCAACAGAAACGTCTCCATTCATTGTTGAGCGCGTGTTAAACGGGATTATAAATTCCTGCGGTGGTTGCTTTTAGAGCTTTGTCCCAACCCTTGCGACAAGGGATTGTTGAATTTTCCACATGGGATGCCTCGACACCTCTTGTCCGAAAAATTTTATGTCAGGACAAATATTCCTCCAGGCAGACCACGCTAAATTCCCGCCCTTTTTTCAAGTTGCGGATAACATCCAGCACCACCCTGGTAGTATCAAGAGAAGTCAAGCACGGAATACCGAGCTCCACTGCAGCCCGGCGGATTTGGAATCCATCGCTATATGGTTTTCTACCCTTGCTGAGGGTATTAACGACGAAATCAACCTGATCTTGCCTAATTAGATCCACGATCGTCGGGTGCCCCTCGCTCAGCTTGTTCACCCTGTGCACTTCTATACCTGTTTTCTGCAAAGCCTCAGCCGTACCTGCCGTAGCCATTATGGTAAATCCTAGATCATAGAATCCTCTGATAATGGGCAAGGCTTCCTTCTTATCTTTGTCAGCTACCGTGACTAAGATAGTGCCGGATTCGGGTATACTGATGCCGGCTCCTATCAGAGCTTTATATAAGGCTTTTTCTAAACAGACATCAATTCCCAATACTTCACCCGTAGACTTCATCTCCGGTCCCAAAGAAATATCGACTTCCAGCAGCTTACCAAAAGAGAACACTGGAGCTTTAACGGCATAGTACGGCGGAACGGGGTACAATCCGCTCTCATAACCTAATTCGCTCAGTGTTTTACCCAAGATTATATCGGTAGCAAGTTTGACCATAGGTATGCCGGTTACCTTACTGATATAGGGAACCGTACGACTAGAACGGGGGTTTACCTCAAGTACGTACAGCTCTCCCTCGAACTCAACGAACTGAATATTGATAAGCCCTTTAACATCCAGGGCCCTTGCTAGTTTGGTAGTATAGTCCACAATTTTTTCTTTTATATCTTTGGAGATCTGGTGGGCCGGGTAGACGGCGATGCTGTCGCCCGAGTGAACCCCGGCTCTTTCTATGTGTTGCATTATGCCGGAAATCAGCACATCCTGCCCGTCGGATATGGCATCGACCTCCAGTTCTTTCCCCTCCAGGTACTTATCTACCAGAACAGGAAATTCCCTCGATACCTTGACTGCTCCCCGCATATAATCGACCATTTCCGTTTCGTTATACACGATTTCCATCGCCCTGCCACCTAAAACGTACGATGGCCGAACCAGCACCGGGTAGCCGATGCGTTCCGCTACCTCCAAGCCCCCCTCTATCGAAGTTACGGATCCTCCAGGCGGTCGTGGAATACCTAACGATTCGACCAGTTCGTCAAAGCGATCCCGGTTTTCGGCCCGGTCTATGCTGTCGAAGCTTGTGCCGAGAATCTTCACTCCGGCTTGCTGCAGCTGTTGGGCGAGATTGATGGCTGTCTGTCCTCCAAATTGTACAATAACTCCTTCTGGATTTTCCTCTTCGATGATGTTCATGACATCTTCCCATACAAGAGGTTCGAAGTAAAGCCGGTCCGAGGTGTCAAAGTCAGTGCTTACTGTTTCCGGGTTGTTGTTAACGATGATAGCTTTTATTCCGGCTTGGCGCAAAGCCCAAACGCAATGAACCGAGCAGTAGTCGAATTCGATGCCCTGCCCGATCCTGATAGGACCTGCTCCTATAACCAGTACCTTGCGCTCGTCCGTCTCTTGCAGAGCTTCATCTTCGGTTTCGTAGCAGGAGTAATAATAAGGCGTTTCGGCCTGAAATTCGGCCGCACAGGTATCTACCAACTTGTAAGTCGATACTATTCCCAACTCTTTTCTCAGGTTTCTGATGTCCGCCTCGGAACCGTTCTTTAAGGCAGCGATCTCTTGGTCAGCAAAACCCATCCGCTTGGCCTGACACAGAAGATCCTTTGTAAGTTCTTCCTCTTCTATCCTTTTCCTCATGTCGACTATGTTCCTCACCTTGCGGAGGAAGAACTTATCGATGCGGGATAAGTCCCAAATTTCATCTACCGTCATCCCGCGCCGGATAGCTTCAGCGATAACGAAAATCCTCTCATCATCGGCATGCTTCAGCCTGAATCTTATCTCGTCATCGTTCAAAGCCGTAAGTTCGGGTAGAACCAGTCCGCATACCCCTTGCTCCAAAGAACGGACGCCTTTAAGCAGTGCCGCTTCCAGGGTCCGGTCGATGGCCATGACCTCACCCGTGGCTTTCATCTGGGTACCCAGAGTGCGGTCCCCGCCCACAAACTTGTCGAACGGCCAACGAGGAATCTTCACTACTACATAGTCGATAGCCGGTTCAAAGCAGGCGCTGGTCTTACCGGTTATACGGTTTGGAATCTCATCCAGGTGATATCCTATGGCTATCTTGGTGGTAACTCTAGCGATGGGATAACCCGTAGCTTTTGAAGCCAGAGCGCTGGAACGACTAACTCTGGGATTGACCTCGATAACATAATACTCTGAGCTGAAGGGATTAAGAGCAAACTGGATGTTACACCCACCAGCAATACCCAAAGCCCTTATTATCTTTAGAGAAGCGTTGCGCAACATCTGGTATTCTTCGTCATTTAGGGTGAGAGCCGGTGCTACGACGATACTGTCTCCGGTATGAATCCCCATGGGGTCGATGTTCTCCATGCTACAGATGGTTATACAGTTGTCATTAGCATCCCTCATAACCTCGAACTCTATCTCTTTGAAGCCGGCCACGCTCTTTTCAATGAGCACCTGGTGGATTACACTCATCTTCAGTCCCTTGGTGGCAATGACCCTCAGTTCTTCCTCATTGTAGGCGGTCCCACCTCCAGTTCCCCCGAGGGTATAAGCAGGTCTGACAATAACAGGGTAACCGATACGTTGGGCAAACTCCACGGCTGCTTCTACGTCTTCCACGATAGTGCTTTCCGGCACCGGCTCACCGATTTCTTGCATGGTCTTCTTGAACAATTCGCGGTCTTCCGCTTTTTGAATAGCCTCAAGAGGCGTTCCTAAAAGCGGTATCCCCGTCTCCTCGAGAATACCCATCTTGTGCAGAGCCAGGGCCATGTTCAATCCGACCTGACCGCCCAGGTTGGCAATGATGCCATCAGGCTGCTCTTTACGTAGAATCCGCGCTACTACTTCCGGGACAAGGGGCTCAAGGTAGACCCTATCTGCTATATTACTGTCGGTCATAATAGTAGCGGGATTGCTGTTGACTAAAACAACTTGTATCCCTTCTTCTTTCAAAGCTCGACATGCTTGAGTACCTGCGTAGTCGAACTCCGCCGCCTGGCCAATTATAATCGGGCCAGATCCAATGACCATAACTTTCTTGAGTTCACTCTTTAACGGCATACGAATGATTCCTCCCTACGCGTTTACTGTTGTTGCTTCCAAAGAGTTCGTATTAGGCATGCAGCTTACAGTGGTGAACCCTCCTGCCGCTGCTGCTCTGGTACCCGAGGCAATATCCTCCTCCCGTCATCAGATACAATAAAGCCATTCTGACCGCGGCCTCGTTTGTGACCAGTTTTTACCGGTTCTTGCGCCGCTTAAACACGATTTTCCACTACTTCCTCATGCGGTGTATCAAATAAAAATGCCTTCCCCGCTAGCAGGGAAGGCTTGAAATCCACCTCCATCAACCTGGTACCAACCGGCCTCCCTTGCTAGCCTCTCAGGACTACTTTAAAGGGATGCTTCACGTCTCAACGATTTTTTCAATTACCACCTCGTCTCTGCCGTCAGTCTCTTTCATCCTTACCCTTTCGGTCTCCTTGATCTCCTGAGCAATCCTTTTCGCCAAGGACCCTCCTCGTCTTCGTATCCCAACCAGGGCCATATCAGCTACCCCAAGGCATAAATAAAGCCTACCTCCCGTAAAGAAGGAAGGTAGGCTCCAATCTCTAAGCGTTTCCCTTGCCAGCCTCACGGGGCTAACTTAAAGGTTTCTGTCGTCATTCTAAGACAAGGCCCACTTCGTGTCAAGCACCTGTTTTCTTTTACTATTATCGTTCTATGATGTTGGCAGCATTTACAGCGGACGAGGGAACGTTTCGTTCTTTCCTTTTGGAAGTTCCGCTAGGTGTCCAAAAAGAAGTAAAATGGAACTGAAAGGCGGCGGCTAATACTGGTACATTGGCGATGCGAGACATGGCCATACATGGAGGCGATAAGATGAGGAAGGAAAGCGACGTTCTGGGGGAGTTGTTTATCGAAGACGATGTGTACTACGGGCTCCAGACCGCGCGAGCAGCACTCTATTTTGCGGTCAGTGATGCCAGAGTACATCCGGAACTTATCCGGGCTATCGCTTTGATAAAAAAGGTGGCGGCCCAGACCAATATGGAGATAGGGGACCTTGACCCGGTGATTGGCCACGCTATCGTCCAGGCAGCGGAAGAAGTCATGTCAGGGAGATGGGATGACCAGTTTCCAATCAGTGGCATTCAGGGTGGGGCCGGCACGTCAACCAACGCCAACGTTAACGAAGTCATCGCCAACCGGGCCTTGGAAATACTGGGACTGCCGAAAGGGAGCTATGACCGGATTCATCCCAACGACCACGTAAACCTTCATCAATCTACCAACGACGTTTACTCGACTGCTATGCGCCTAGCTGCTCTCCAATTGTTAGAGGAACTGTCTTGGCGTTTCGCTGAGCTTCAAGAAGCATTACAAGAAAAAGAAAGAGAGTTCGCCCATATCATCAAACTCGGGCGTACCCAGCTGCAGGATGCGGTGCCCATAACCTTGGGGCAGGAGTTCGGGGCATATGCCCAAGCTATCGCTAGAGACCGCTGGCGCCTTTACAAGGTAGGGGAGCGACTGCGCCAGGTCAGCTTGGGGGGGACTGCGGTCGGCACCGGCATTAACGCTCCTTTAAAGTACATTTACCTGGTGAATGAAAAACTGCGGATGGAGTTTCCTTTCGGCTTGGCCAGGAACGAAAACCTGGTTGACGGCATTCAGAACATGGATGTTTTTGTAGAGGTTTCGGGACTCTTGAAGGCGGCAGCGGTTAACCTGGCCAAGATCAGCAACGATCTACGCTTGTTGGCTTCCGGACCACGAGGGGGAATAGGAGAGATCAGGCTACCTGAGCTACAGGCCGGATCCACCATCATGCCAGGGAAGGTAAACCCGGTTATACCGGAGTTGATAAATCAGGTCAGCATAAAGGTAATAGCAAACGATCTGGCCATTACTTTGGCCGCAGAAGGTGGGCAGCTTGAGTTAAACGCTTTTTCTCCGACTATCGCCCACTGCCTGCTGGAATCGATGAAGTTGTTAAGAAAAGCAGTCGACATATTCATTAATTACTGCATAAAAGGAGTAGAGGCCAATGAAGAGCGGTGCCGGGAACTCGTCGAAAAAAGCACCGTTTATGCCACGGTGCTTACACCTTATCTCGGGTACGATACCTGCAGCGAGCTAGCCTTGGAGTCTATAAGGCGCGGTATCAGTTTTCGCCATCTGGTTTTGGAAAAAGGTCTTATGACCGAAGAAACGCTCGACAAACTACTTGAAGTCGAACGTTTGACCAGGCCAGGCTGACTCACGAGTTCTAAAACCAGCCTTAAACCTTTTATAATCGGCTGTCAGGCGGTTTGAGGTTTCTGTTTAGTTTCTTCCCAAGCCATCAAGGCCAGAGGAAACGGCTTCAGGGCTCTTTCCAGTATGCCGTGAACAAAAGCCAGAAGAACCCCGTAGTTAACTATCGGAACCCCGGCTTTTTTTGCCTGCTTGATACGGTGTAGCATCTCGCGGCGATTGATCATGCAGGCGCCGCAGTGCACTATCAGGTCGAATTCGGCCAGGTTTTCCGGGTAGCCGGTACCCGAAGACCACTCGAAGTGAAGTTCGCCCCCGACGTACTGGCGGAGCCACCTGGGAATCTGGGTCTTGCCGATATCGTCGGGCTGGCGGTGATGGGTGCAGGCTTCGGCGATCAGAACCCGATCCCCCGGTTTCAGTTCCTTGATTTTGGCTGCACCTTTGACAAGTTCCACCAGGTCTCCCTTATACCTGGCCATCAAGATCGAAAAGGAGGTCATGAGTACGTCTTCGGGAGTGTCACCTGCTACCTTCAGGAACGCTTGGGAGTCCGTGACCACGATCTTGGGCTTAATCGCCAGATATTTAAAAGCTAACCGGAGTTCGCGTTCCTTCACCACCAGTCCCATCATGTCATGGTCCAGAAGATCCCTTAAAGTCTGCACTTGAGGAAGGATAAGCCTACCCTTGGGTGCGGCCGTGTCGATGGGCACAACTAATATCGCCAGCTCTCCAGGCTGCAAGAGGTCACTGATTATGTTAGGCTCCTCGAACTGACGGGGGGCTACTTTGATCATCTGCTGCTTTAGCTCTTCCAACCCGTATCTAGTTAGAGAACTCACGGGGATGATGGGTTTTCCCAGCACTTCTTCCCAGGTTTTGACGGCTTCGAGAGAAAACTCTGGAGTGTCGGCTTTGGACGCTGCGAATACTATGGGAATGTTTTTCTTTTCAATGGTCTCTTTTAAGCGGGTTTCGAATTCTCCTACTCCTAGGACCGGGTCGATGACCAGTACAGCCAGGTCAGTCTTGTTCAGGACCTCCATGGTTTTCTTTATACGTAACTGGCCTAAGAATCCCTCGTCGTCGATTCCAGCGGTGTCGATTATCTCTACCGGGCCTATGGGTAGTATCTCCATGGCCTTGTATACCGGGTCTGTGGTGGTGCCGGCCATAGGAGAGACCAGGGCAATATCCTGATTCGTTAGTGCATTGATAAGGCTGGACTTACCGACATTGCGACGGCCAAATATAGCTATGTGCAATCTCATTCCCCTGGGAGTAGTTTCCATCATTATCACCTCCTGGATAAAAGGGTTCGGGGTCGAGCTCCACAACTTCCCATCCGATAATAGCACAAAGTCAGGCTGATGGCCATATCATCCGCGAGGAGTGCAGTGTTGAGGTTGCAATTGTAGTAGGGCAAAAACATTTTCGAACGTTTAAGGTGGGCTAATACTTCCCATAGAGTTCCAGCAACATTCTTCATACATTTTCATAAACATATGACAGGCAAAGGTGCCGCAGGAGAGTTGTCTCTTGCGTGCGCCTTTTTTTTGCACAAGACGACCTCAGACAGGAGTGATGAATATGTGCGGAATCGCTGGCTGGATTGATTGGAAGCGAGATGTATCACAGTACCGCAAGGTAATCGAGGTCATGACAGATACCCTTTCTCATCGGGGACCAGACGCACGAGGTGTTTGGTTGTTACCTAATGTTGCTCTGGGGCACCGCCGCCTCGTAGTGGTTGATCCCGAAGGGGGGTCTCAGCCCATGACTCGAAAAAAAGGTAAGAGGGAGTGTACCATAGTCTATAACGGCGAGCTCTACAACGGAGAGGAGTTGCGATCGGATTTAGAAGCTCGCGGGTATATCTTTCAGACTAGAAACTCCGACACGGAAGTTTTGCTTATGGCCTATATCGAATGGGGACCGTTGTCGGTCGAACGGCTCAACGGTATTTTCGCTTTCGCTGTATGGGATGAAACTGAACAGAGTTTGTTTTTAGCCCGGGACCGACTGGGCGTAAAACCATTGTTTTATTATGAGTACACGGACGGGCTGATTTTCGGCTCGGAGCTCAAGGCCCTGCTTGCTCACCCTGAAATTGAACCCCGCCTAGATGCAGAGGGACTGGCTGAGGTTTTGGTAATGGGACCAGCCAGAACCCCAGGGCACGGAGTTTATCAAGGGGTAAAGGAATTGAAGCCCGGTCACTACATGGTGTTTAACCGAAAAGGCGTACACATTCACAGGTACTGGAGGCTGGAAAACCGCCCGCACGAAGACGATGCCGAAATTACGGCAGCACGCATTTTGGACTTACTGCAGGACACTGTATCAAGACAACTAGTGGCCGATGTCCCTGTATGCACTCTGCTGTCAGGAGGGTTGGATTCAAGTGCTCTGACTGCTTTCGCGGTTCGTGTCTTCGAACGAGAAGGTCGGGGAAGACTCCACACGTTTTCGGTTGCTTATGAGGGCAGCGAACAATACTTTACACCGGACCTGTTTCAACCAGACACTGACAATCATTGGGTACAAAAAGTATCGGAGAGTCTAGGAACAGTTCACCACTCGGTTACCATTGATGTGAATGAGCTGCATGAAACCTTGGATTCCGCGCAATGGGCTAATGACCTTCCAGGCATGGCTGATATTGACTCGTCCCTGTACCTCTTTTGCAGGGAAGTGAGGAAAGAGGCTACGGTGGCGTTATCGGGAGAATGCGCCGATGAGGTGTTTGGCGGTTATCCCTGGTTTTATGGCAAGGGGATTCAGAATACCTCGGTATTTCCCTGGATGAGAATGTTGGACGAAAGGATGAATATGTTGTCCCCTGAGGTGGTAAACCATATTCGACCCAGAGAATATATAGCCGATCGTTTACACGACGCTCTTGCCGAAGTACCCAGGCTTCGACAAGAATCGACTTGGGAAGCCAAGATGCGGGAAATGACCTATCTAAGTATAACTCGGTTCATGCCCACTCTGTTAGACCGGAAAGACCGGATGAGCATGGCATGGGGGCTCGAGATCCGGGTTCCTTTTAGTGATCACAGGCTGGTCGAGTACGTCTGGAATATACCTTGGGGCACTAAGACTTATGGGGGGATGCCCAAAGGTATTTTACGGAAGGCTCTGGAAGGAGTCCTGCCGGATGAGGTTTTAGCTCGACCAAAAAACCCGTATCCCAAGACCCATCACCCCAAATATGCGGCCCTTGTTCGCAACAATCTACTTCGAGTACTGGATTCAACGGACTCACCACTCTTGCCCTTGCTCAACGTTGGTAAAGTTAGAGAAGCTGCACTCCGCGGAGACGAGGTCTTTAAGCTGCCCTGGTTTGGTCAATTGATGGGTGATACCCAGTATTTTGCCTTTTTACTTCAAGTACACTGGTGGTTGAAGAGAGCTCGAGTTCGAATAATTTAAAAACGGAGTTTAGCAGTATACAGTATAACCGAGTCGACCCCCT
>NZ_JABUEX010000159.1:0-2213 GCF_013314835.1 Syntrophothermus sp. | reverse complement strand
CCCGAGTTCGACAGTTGATAGGCAAAAATGTGCTTTTTTGAAAACACCGATCCTTATATATCAAGGCTTTCGGGATTCGGAACCATGGAAAAAAGCTAAAATCCATAGGCACACGTTTAGTAGCATTGATTATTGCCATACAGATAGTATACATGGTATAATATAGACATGTATATCCGAACCATCTCCCGCAAAAACAAAGACGGTTCCGTGGTCCGTTACATCCAGCTCGCCCACAACGAGTGGGATCCTGTGGCCCGTTGTGCCAAGGCCAAGGTGCTCTTCAACCTAGGCCGTGAGGAGGAGGTCGACCGAGAAGGCCTGAAAAGACTGGTTAAGAGCATCGGCCGGTTTCTTGGTCCGGAAGAAGCTTTGCAGGTGGAAGCTGAACTGAACGGTACTTCTCCCCTGTCCTTCGTCTCCAGCCGCCCCCTGGGTGGGGCCTGGGTACTAAACCATCTCTGGCGCGAGGTGGGGATCCAGGGTACCTTGGAACGAATGCTGGAAAAACGTAAGTTCCAGGTACCGGTGGAACGGGCCATCTTTGCCATGGTGGCTAACAGGGCGTTAAACCCCGCCAGTAAACTGGCCACTGAAGATTGGATACGGGAAGACATACATATCCCCGAATTGGCCGAAGTACCGGTCCAGAACCTCTACCGGGCCATGGACTTTTTGCTGGAGGCTTCAGAACAGCTACAAGAAGAGGTATTCTTTTCTGTCGCTAACCTCTTAAACCTGGAAGTGGACCTCCTCTATTTTGACACCACCTCCATCTATTTTGAGGTAGAGGACGAGGATGACCCGGAAAATCAAAAGAAATACCTGCGGCAAAAGGGTCACTCCAAAGACCATCGACCGGATCTTCCCCAGGTGGTTATCGGTTTAGCCGTCACCCGGGAGGGGATCCCCGTCAGGTGCTGGGTATGGCCCGGTAATACCGCCGACATGTCGGTGGTGGAAGAGGTTAAAAAAGACCTCATGGGCTGGAAACTGGGCCGGGTCATCACCGTAGTGGACCGGGGCTTCTCCTCAGAAGAGAACCTTAAGTACCTGCAGCGTGGCGGCGGCCACTACATTGCCGGAGAAAAGATGCGAAGCGGCAAAGAAACCGTGGCAGAAGCCCTTAACCGGGCCGGGAGATACAAAACCATCAAGGACAACCTGGAAGTAAAAGAGATCGTCGTCGGCGACGGCGAAAAGCGTGTCAGGTACATCCTGGTACGGAACCCCCAAGAGGCCGCCAAAGACAAAGCTCAGCGGGAAAAGACCCTGGCCAAGATCAGAGAAGAACTAAAAGCCATCGGTGACTTAAAAGGCGAACCCCACACCAAGGCCTGTTGCGAACTGATCGCCCACAAGACATACGGTAAGTACCTGAAAACCGACAAAAAGGGGCAGCCCTACATAGACAAGGCCAAGGTAAAGGCAGAAGAAAAACTGGACGGCAAGTACCTGTTAAGAACCTCTGACGACACCCTCTCGCCGGAAGACGTAGCCCTGGGATATAAACAACTGCTGGAAGTGGAAGACGCTTTCCGGAGTATCAAGCAAGTTTTAGAGTTAAGGCCCGCCTACCACCGGTTGAGTGAGCGGATCAAGTCCCATGTTCTCTTATGCTGGCTGGCGTTACTGCTGATCAGGATAGCCGAGAACAGGACCGGCGAGACCTGGCGTAGCTTAAGAAAAACCCTGGACCGGATGCACCTGGGAGAGTTTGCTGGACCTGACGGTAAGGTGCTGCAGCGGACACAAACGACAGCTCAGCAGAAGCAAATCTTTAAAGCCCTTGGCGTGCCGGAACCGCCGACCTTCTTTGCGGTAGTACCTGCCAAGAGGGAAGGTCCCTAGTAACACGCGCCCGAAATGGCGATCCCCGGAAGCCTTGCGCAACAAGCTGTTGCGCCTTTATTTTGCCTATGTACTGTCGAATTCGGGTAGAAGATGGGCGCCCAGGATTTTTCAAGTTTTTCACGGATTTTGGTGTTTATCCACTGGGTGCTGTCCGACAGGGTTTGCTGGTTATGGTTGTTGTTTGCTCTAAACATTTTGCGCCTCACCTTTTTATGCTATTTTTGTTGATATTTCTTGAGTAAGCATGGGCGTTTCCGCCCATACTCCTCGACGGAACCGTACGTGCCCTATTAAGGCATACGGCTCTTCACAACATATTCTCATCATCTATAGAATAAGCTTACTCTTATTGTCGGTTC
>NZ_JABUEX010000047.1:0-16803 GCF_013314835.1 Syntrophothermus sp. | reverse complement strand
CGAATGTTAACTGGACTGTTACTGCTGGACCTGGACAAAAGACGGTTTATGTAAAAGTACGCGACAATGCCGGCAACGAAAGCTCCATGCAGGCTGCTACTATCTATCTGGTGGACGACACAGAAGGCCCTAAAGGGACATTATTAATTAACAACGGAGCTTCAACTACCAGTACAACGAGCGTTACCTTGATGCTGTCAGTATCGGACAATTTTTCTCAACCAACCCAAATTCAGATGCGGTTTTCCAACGACGGGACGAACTGGTCAAGCTGGGAAACCTACAACGGGGTAAAAAGCTGGACATTAGCCAGCGGCGACGGCTGGAAAACAGTATACTGCCAGTTAAAAGACGCTCAATCCAACTACACAACCATATCAGCCCAGATTGCTCTGGCAACCAGCGCAAGCGCGCCAAGCGGATCAGCGGCTCCCAGCAACCCGCCGCCAACAGTGACGTACAACGGTTTGAGCAATGTCTATGTGACCAAACTCCAGCAGGCAGCAATAAACGCCTCATCGCTTTCCAACGTAAGCAAAGTCCAGTTTTCGTTTGACGGCGTGACCTGGGGCCCGTCTGAAGATGTGAGCGGAAGCAGTTATACCAAAGAAGTAGCTTTCCCTTCGGGCGACGGCCTTAAAGCGGTATACGTCAGGTTCCAGAACGCCTACGGCAAGTGGAGCCAGCCGGTAGCGAAATATTTCCTGATCGACACAACGCCGCCGGAAATAAAATCAGTCAGTATAAAGAATCGGGCGACCGCAACCACCAGCACCAGCGTTGTCGTCAACATCGCGGTTAGTGATAATTTCTCGCAGGTAACAAGCGATGCGACTGCCCCCAGAATCCAGTACCGTTACTGCATTAACGGCGGATCCTGGTCAAGCTATACTGCTTTAACCGGGCCTGCGATAACCGTAAGCGGTCTTGCCAGCGGCGCAAACGACATCGGCATTCAGGTCAAAGACGCCGCCGGGAACGAAAGCGAGGTGCAGTATGTACAAATTTTTAAAGTTGCTTAGAATATTACTAATAACTTTCCTTACCTTGCAGCCAGGGAATGCCCTGGCTGTAAGTGTGACATTCTCCCACTTTCTGATTAATCTAGAAAGCTCCTTCCGCGAGAATTGTGCTTCGCACGCGGGGGAAATAGCCTGGGCCCGGTTCCTCGGGAGATGGATGCGAGGACCGGGCTTTTGCTTTTGCCGAGGAGAGGAAACTACAGATATCTTGAGAAGCCGGGTCCTGTGCACCCGGTTTTTTGTTTTTTGAGGTGATTTTTGTGTCTTATAGGAAGGAACTTCTAAAAAGCGCAGGAAAGAAGGCCGTGAAAACCGTCCTTTTTGCCAATCTTTCTTTCGTCCTGACCGTTTTCGCCTGTCTTTTTCCCGTCTTTTTCTTCATGATCACCTTCAAGGTCATGCCCGAGGGAGAATTTTTTACGCGCGATTCAGGAAATTTTTGGCCTGTCAAAAATGGCAAAGACAGCAAGGGAGTCAAAATATTTTTGGTTGCTGCGGCTGCCCTGCTGTTTACTGTTGCTCCTATTTCAACCGCTGAAGCGGCCAGTTGGAGCGCGTACATCAAGAGTTCCGAGACTGTTATAGACACTGCAAAAACATCTGCTGTTGTCGATACAGCAAACAGCGAAATCAGGCTTCCCAGAGCGGCGCCCAAATCGGCGGACTTTGAAAAAAACGACGGGTATGACTACCTTGTGCTCACTCCGACGGAGTTGAAGCGTTTTTCCTGGACAGGAAGCGCAACAACAGAGAATACGGTTATAAAAATATCAGGACTGTCCAACCCGGTGGCGGCGGTTTCGTCCAGTCCCTATCCTGATGCGGTAGTGGCGACCCCTACAGGGATAACGCACTATTCTTTCACCGGCAGCAGCATGGCCCCGGCCTGGAGTGTTACCGGTCTCAGCGGAGTTGTGAGCATCGGCAGCCGGGAACAGGATATAGCGGTGCTGGCAAACGGACAGATCAGGTACTACGGCTTCTCAGGTTCTGGCAGTATAGAGATACCAACGCTGAGCATCACGTCAGGCTTGACTAATCCTATCGACTTTGCGCTGAACCAGTTCAGCTACGACTGCGTGGTACTCGAAGGCGACCAGCTCAAATACTTCAATTTCACAGGGTCAGGACTGACCCATAACCCGGCTCTGAGTATTACCGGGCTGACGGCCCCCAAATCCGTCTGCTGGGGTACTGAAGGCAACATTACCATAATCGACGGCAGCCAGGCCAAAACATATCTGCTGGCAGGCAACAGCTTCGTCTACACATCGGCTCTGTCAGTCACCAGCGGGCTGTCAGCACCGTCCTGCGTCGCAGTGAGGCCGGGAAGTTACGATCTGCTCATCGTGGACGGCGACCAGGTTAAATACTACCAGTGGGACGGCGCGCAGATGGTGTACAACGCTTCCCTGTCGCAGACGGTGGCTGGACTGCAGAACCTGGGCAGCTACGCGCCGCAGGCGGCAGTGGTTTCACTGCCGAAAAACCCGGGCACGAACACGTCCAGCGTCAGGGTCAGGGCCTACCATGTCCTGCCAGCAGGGACATCGGTTACATGGTATCTTTCGACGGACGGCGGAACTACCTGGACAGCAAGCTGGAGAGTGTCCGGCCTGTCAGGCGGAACAACCAGACTGGAAGCCACATACGACAACGGGTCAACCTGGACGGAAATTTCAGGAGGCGCAGCAATGGCCGCCCCGAACCAGAACACCGTTCAATTATGGGCAACGCTTCCGTCAGGAAACCAGATATGCTGGAAAGCGGTTTTAGCCACAACAGATACCAGTGTTACCCCGAAGATAAAAGCGCCCAACCCCGGCACGGATGCGGCAGTAGTCTGGGAAACCAACACCAGGCCGAACCCGCCGGGGATAACGCCGCCGGGGGCCTGCTACACGACCGCGACGCCGACGATTACCTGGACGTTTTCCGACCCTGATTCGGGGGATTCGCAGAGCGCATACCAGGTGGTGATCCGTACCCAAACAGGAGGCAATCTGGTTTATGACAGCGGCAAGACGGCATCGTCCAGCAGCCAGTTCACCGTGCCGCCGGACGTGTTATTCCTGTCCGGGCAGTACCAGTTCGTATTTTACCTGACAGTCTGGGACCGGGGCGGGCTGGCCTCAGACCAGGTTTCGTTCAACTTCTGCGCAGTGGCGTTTGACAGCCCGAGAATCTGTGAAATTGTGTATCCGGGGTCGGGACAAACACCGCCTGACCCGACAAACCCGGCGACATATATCCAGATCACCCGGGGCATGGCAGAAAGCGCTTTACCGAAAACGCAGGCCGGCGGGAAAGTGGGGCTGCTGGTAAATTCTATCGGCGTGTCCGGCATTACTTCAGCAGACTTTCCTTACGACAGCGGCCAGCATTCAACAGTTAGCGGGCCAACGCTGTATTCATCATTAAGCGCAGAAAACAAAACATGGCTGTTCGAGTTCTGGACAAGTCCTTTATTGAGCGACTGCCCTTCGGGGACCAGGGTGGAAGGAATCATTACCGGAACCGGTCATGGATATGTGCCGGTTTTTCAAATGCAGAAGGGCGTATCCGGGGCCTGGTCGGAAGGGGTGGTTGTCACGGATGACACCGTGCTGTCCAACTGGTTTGTTGTGCTGCAGGGTAGGAAAAATTGATCCTGGATTTTTTGCAAAAAAAATCCTTGCATTTTTCATCTGGCTGTGTATAATACAGCTGAAAGAATCGGCAGGTAAGTTTAACATTCAATTTGCAAAAAAATGTTCAAAACCAACCACGGCCCTGGTGAACAAACCGGGGCCGTTTTTTGTGCGGGCGCGCGTCCTGCGTAACAGAGATGGGGGGTGGAAAGCATAATCAGGTTGCCATCGTTGAGCCTGCGCCGTGCCTGGCCTTTGCTTTTGAGCATCGTGTGCGGGCTGGGTATCGCTGTTTTTGGGGCTTATCAGTACCAGGAGTACGTTCAAACACACCGGGAAACAGTCAAGGTTATCGTCGCGTCGCACAACATCATGCCGTATTCGGTCATCACACCTGCAGACTTAACGGAAAAGCAGGTTGTTCAAGGCATGGAAGTTCCCGACGCTGTTGTGTCAGCAGACGAAGCGGTGGGGAAAATAGCGCTGACTCTTCTGTACGGCGGGGAGCAGATCAGAAGGGACAAACTGGGAACAAAAGAACTGCACCAGGACAGACAGATTGTTGGGGTCAACATAAACGTTGCCCGGGCTGCCGGAGGGTGGCTGCGGCCGGGCGACCTTGTTGACGTCTGGTGGGTGCCTTCGGGATCGCAGATGGAAGCGCCCGGCGCTGGGTGGTTCCTGGCGGCCGAAAGCGCGATCGTTTTGGACATCCGCGACAGTTCGGGAAAAAGTTTGTTCGACCATCAGCAGAACAGCGTGATCCCCAATGCGTCGCAGTCTGCCGGGCCTGCGGTGGCGGTGCTGGCGGTAAAAGAAGACCAGGTGCAGAGGGTGGTCGGCGGAGCGGCGCCCAATTCTCAAAATGTCGTGCTCACGCTCAAATTCAAAGAAAAGGAGTTGATGAAATCTGCCGAAGAAGCTGGACATCAAGGAAGCGACCTATCTAATCCAGGAGTCAATCCAGGAACCGGAACGGGTGGGACAGGAACGGGCAATTAAGCACCGCAGCCTGATTGAAGAAACGATGGCAGGAGTACCTGAAGCAAAGATTGTGCTTCAGGAAGTTATTGTCGGGCTTTTAGAAGAGTTTGGCGTGGAAGTCGAAGGCATGGACTCCGGGAAGGCGGCCTATGAGATATACAAATACGCCTGGGGGCTGGACGTGCTGGAGGAACTGTACGACGACCCGGAAGTGAACGAAATCCGCGTGAACGGGCCGGACCAGGTGGTGGTCCTGCGGAACATCAAAAACGAGCGGGTTGACGTCAAATTCAAAGACAACGAGCACATCAAAAAGCTGGTCACCCGGATGACCATGCACGACCAGGGAGTGGGTTTCAACCGGTCCAACCCGACGCTTGAGAGCATGAGAAAAGACGGCACGCGGATAACTGCCACCTGCCCGCCGGTGACGGAAGACATCACTTTTGTGCTCCGGAAACACTCGTCTTCTGTGCTGACGCCGGAAGACCACATCAGGCGGGGTTCTATGGACGAGAAGGTGTGGAGCGCGCTCGAAACCCTGGTGCGGGGCAGGGCCAACATCCTCATTGCCGGCGGAGTGGGTTCAGGCAAAACGACGCTGATGCGGACGCTTTATTCGTGCACCGACCCGAACGCCCGCACCATAGTCATCGAAAGCGACCGCGAGCTCCAGTTGAAAAAACAGTTCCCCGAACGGGACATAGTTGAGCTGGAAGAGCACAGCGAAGTCGGGCGGCCGCTGAAAATGCTGTTCAGGACCGTGCTGAGGTATTCGCCCAACATCATCCTCATCGGCGAGTTTCGCGGCCAGGGCGAAGCTACCGAAGCAGTCCGGGCCTGTCTCCGCGGTCACGACGGGTCGATGGCGACCGCGCACTTTCCGTCACCCCAGGAAGCGGTCGAAGGGACAGGGCGGCTGCTGATCGAAGAGGGTCTGAACGTGACGCCGGACGTGGCGGCCCAGCTTGTCGCCAGCGCCTACAACGTGGTGGTGCAGATGTTCGGCGACTCGACGCGCGGCGCGATCCTGGTGGAATCCATCACCGAAGTTGTGCCGCAGGTGACGAAGGTTGAGTACCGGGATTTAATCCGCTGGTTTCCGTCAGGAGACGACTACCTGAAAGGCGAATGGCGGCAGGTGCAGATGCCGAGCACGCGCCTGCAGGACAGGCTGCTCAAATACGGCGTGACGATGCCTGTGCGCCTGAAAGGAGCATAATATGCTGGATACGCGTGAATTGCTGCTGGCGGTAACGGCTGGAGGCTTCAGCCTGGCGCTTGTGCCTTCGTTATATGCAGTGTTCAAAAAGCTGAACATCAAGACGGCAAACAGAACAGGCCGGAAGAAACAGGCTTCAGGGCTGTCGGAATCGCTTCAGAAATGGGTAGACCGCGTTCACTCGGAAATGCGGGTATCATTCCTGGAAAGAAGAAGCGTTCTGGAAGCAGCAATAATGATTGTCCTGGCGCTGGCGGGATTTGGTGTCGGCGTGGTATACCTGAAAAACATCACCGCCGGAATAATCATGGCGGCAGGAGGGATAGCTGTCCCCGAGCAGATGATCAACATGCGCGAGCAGGCGCGGCGGGAAAAAATCCTGGAGCAGATGGGGGCAATGGTGCGGATTTTTGCCGCCGAGTTTTCCGAGACGCCGCATGTGCTGAAAGCGCTGGGCGTCACCGCAGGAAAAATGCCGCCTCCGACCGGCGATATTTTGCGCCAGGCATACAGAGACATGACATCCGGAATGTCGCCTGACGAAGCCCTGCTGCGGCTTGCCAGAGGGCTGGACAACGAATACGGAAGAATGTTTGTCCAGCTGCTCAGGCTGGCGCTGGAGGACGAAGCGGTGAAACCGCTGTTCAACCGTCTGGCCCTGCGGCTGACCACCCAGCAGGACCTGCTGCAGAAGAACCGGGTCGAAATGAGCTACGACAGGATGGTTTCTTTAATCATGAACCTGGCAATCGTCCCGGCATTTATCTTTGTCCACCAGCTTGTACCCGAAGCGCGCGAGTTTTTTGTCAGCAGCATCTGGGGAAGGCTGATTGTCTCGGTGAGCGCGGCTTCAGTGGTGGGCGGCGCGTTTCTGGACCGCCTGGCGTCGGGAGGGATTCCCGAATGAGCTTCTACCTGATCGTAACTGGACTGTCGATTTCAACAACTGCGGTTTTATATCTGATTTTCAAAACCCTGCAGGGCCGGGCCGACCCGGTGCGGCGGGTGTATCTTTCAGCGGCAAATGAAATCCGCCAGCGCACCGCAGGTATTCTGGAAAAACCCAAAAGCCGGTCAGAAGACCGTCCGATAATGATTGGGACGCTGATCGGGTTTACCGGCGGGCTGATGCTGGCCTGGGGCGCGCCCCAGACGCATATTTTCTGCCTGGCAGGGGCATTGATCGGGTATGCGGGGGCAAAAATCTACCAGCGGTCTGTTAAAGACAAAGAACGGTTCCAGAAGATGCGCGAACTGGCGGTCCTGGCGGAAACGGTCGAGTTCCTTTCGGCGGTGAAGTACACCATTCCGCAGTCGTTCCAGTTTGCCGCCGCTTTAATGCCGAAACTTAAACCGCTGGTGGACCGGTGCGTAGCCCGGTGGCCGGCAGGCCCCGAGCGGGCACTGGGGCAGTTTGCGGAAGAGGTCAACCTGCCGGAAGCAGCCGTGCTGTCGTCTGTTTTGATTCACGCCCAGGAATCCGGCATGGAGTACGTCCAGAAAATCCTGCAGGAAGAGTCCCGCAGCCTGGAAATGCTGAGGCGCACCCTGGCGGAGGTTAAAATAGTCTCAAAGCCCATGTATTTTGCCATATACAGGGGGCTGCCGCTCCTGGCGATAGGGGGTATACTTGCAGGCCCTCTGGTGTACCGGGTGGTCCAGGTTCTTCAGGTCATTATGGGAGGGCCATGAAAATGTTTCAGCGAATATTTAGAAGCATAACAGGCGCTACAGTTGTTGAAGCGCTGATCATAATCGCTCTGCTCTGCGCGATTGCCGTTGTTTCAGGAGCAAGTCTGAGGGGAGGTGCGTCAACCGGCGCAAGCACAGTGAGCCAAAAAATCACAAGCTACGCAACCGGCGGGAACTGGTAACGAAAAGAAAGGAGGCGAGACGGTTAATGCTGATAAAACTTTTGTCTGACGAACGCGGTTCAATCACCGTGGAACAGGTCATCGTCACTGCGCTGCTCGGCGCGATCGGCGTGCTGACCTTCGGCGCTATCCGGAGCGGTGCCACCAGCGGTGCCAACACTATCAGCACCAAAGCCACCGGCGCGGTTAACAGCGCGGGCACAATCAGCTCATGGTAAAAATGAACCAGCGCGGCGGCGCTGCTGTGGAACAGGTCATTATTGCCGCGATTATCGCGGCGCTCGTGATTATCACGTTTCCCGCCATCCGCAGTGCAGCGCCTGCCGCAACTTCGACGCCAAAACAACAAACATCGTAAACAGCGCAGGGACGGCAAGCTCGTGGTAGCCCGAAAGCCCCGGTTTTTACCGGGGCTTTATTTATTTCAGGGGTGAAAAGTACATGCGATTCAGGCGGCTGTTAAGCGACGAGCGCGGGATAACCATGACAGAAGTTCTTATCATAACAGCTATCGCATGCGCAATCGCGGTTGCGGTGTCCGGAAAATTGATCCCGCCGGTCAGGACGATGCACAGCAACGTCATAGACCGGATCGGAAGCATCACCGGCAGCGGTTTTTGAAAGGGGGACTGCATATCAAAAAACTGGGCCAAAGGGGTTTGGGGACACTGGAATTTCTCATATCGTCAGCACTCTTCTTTTTTCTGACTTTTGCAAGTGTGGACTATTTTATAACCTTAGCTCAGTACCAGATAGCCGAACACATTACGGCATACTACCTGGAACGGATCAGGGTTGAAGGGCGGCTCACCAGCGCTGATGAAACGGAAATGATCAGCAAATTCAACTCCATGCAGATGACAGTCGAAAGCATATCCTGCCCGCGGGAGTCGCAGGGCAGCCCGGTGGTCCGGCGCAACCCGGTGGACCCGAATGCGAACAAAATAACGGTCACAATAACGCTGAAACCCGCGAAACGGCCTTTCCTTATCGGGCAGCTGATCGGCGGCAGCGCGGCCCCGGACACTTTTCGCATACGGACGGGAGGGACGGTATTGAGTGAAAAGGTTTAGAGACAACGAACAGGGATTTATCTCCGTCCTGCTGCTGATACTGATTCCCCTGTTTATTTTCAGCATCAGCGCGACGATGAACATCACAAATGCCGTGACTGCCGCGTCGGTTGACCTGCAGGAAGCGGTGGCGGTCGCCGCCAAAGCGGGGGCCATGCAGGTGGACACCACCGCCCAGGCAAAAGGGCTGATCAGATTGAGGTCCGACCGGGCACACGACCAGTTCCGGAAAACGCTGGCAGGGAATCTGGGACTGAACGAAACGACACTGCAGCCGGTGGGCGGCCAGTTTGCCGGAACGCCGAAATACTGGCTGCTGGTCTACAACGGGTACAGCGATTATTCGCCAGACGCTATGCCGGCGAGGTTGTATTACTTCAACGGGACAACGGTGACCGCATCCGACCTGAGCTACGGCGGGTTCCCGTACACGTTTTCTGTCAGCCAGTCAGGTATTACCGTAGGCGCCGGCGGAGCTTACACGGTTGAAATGACGACTCCAGGCGTGGTGGCGGTGGTCGAAATCGAAGCGACCAGGCTCACCGGTGAGAAGCAGATCATTGCCCAGCGGTGGGCGGCGGCAAGGGTGGTGTGCAAAGACGGCACCTGCAAAGTCATATAAGACCTTCTTCATCCGCTGTTTTTTACTTCTCCTGGCTCCCTGGATAATTCAGCTTCTGGTGTGCCCGCCGGACCATATCCCGGTCGGGCTGTTCGGGGGAGAAGCCGACTACTTCACTTTTCTGGCCAAAACAGAATGGGGCCGGCTGGGGCACTGGACCTGGGAAAACCTTTTTACTTCAGAACCCACCGAACCGGTGCGCGCTTATTACTTCTACCTGTTTTTGGGCCATATTGCAAAATGGGTGGATTTATCTTCTGCCTGGGTAATTCAGATCGCCCGGTCCCTGCTGGGGGCTGTGTTTCTCACACTCTGGTGGAAAATATGCAGACGGACGGAATACCCGAAAACCGTGTTTGCGCTGGGCATCTGGGCGGGGTTGGGTTTTTTCGCGCATTTGAATGACCGGATGGCCTACCTGGAAAGCTGCATCCAGGGCCATGCGGCGCGCACCGGACTTATCGGCTTCCCGCACTACCTGCTGGACGGCATCGGGTTTCTGCTCATGGTGGACAGCTACCTGGAGCGGAAAAGCGCGGCGCGGTTTTTCCTCAGCGGACTGCTGATCGGGATGGCGCACCCTTTTCTGCTCCCGCTGGTTCCAACGGCGCTTTTCATCCACACCGTCATATACGAACGCAAAAAAATAAAGGAGGCATTTCTCTGCTGTCTGGCGGCAGCCGTCGGCGGCCTAGTGTTCTCGCTGCCGCTTTTTCTGGACTACCTGCATATTGCGTGGTTGAGAACCTGGCGCGAGCAGACGGGCACAGGGTTTCACGCCTGGGAACACCTGTACCTTGTTTCCCTGACCTTCGGGCTGGCCGGAGTGCTGGCCTGGGCAGCGGTTCCCCGTATGCTGAAGCCGGGCCGGGATAAGCTGAAACAGGTGTCGGCGGTGTGGCTTCTGACAGCGGGGATTCTGGCGGTTTCCGCTCCGCTTCCCAACAGCAGGGAGTACAATATGTTTTTAAGCCTGCCGGTGGCGGTTCTGAGCGCGCCGATGATCTACGGGCTGGCTGTCAGGATAAACTCCCACCGGGTTGCTGTACTGACGGTCGTGTTCTGCTGCGCATTCGGGGCAATTTCCACAGCGGACATGCTGGTTGGTTCGCTGTTCAATCCCAACACGTGGGTATCATCAGGGTTTATGGAAGGGGCTAAATACCTGGAAGAGCACAGCAGCCCGGGTGACGTGGCCGCCTGTTCGCTGCGAACAGGGAACCGTCTGGTTTATTTCACCAGACGACCCCGGCCGTACCTTGCCCACGTCTGCGAGACGCTGGATGTGGAGCGAAAGAAAAAAGAGATTCAGGCGTTTTTTATGGAAGGCAGAGCGCTGGATGTCCAGTGGGCGGTCGTATCAAAAGAGTGGGACCCTGAATTTGCCTATCCGCAGGGCGAACCTGTTTTTGAAAACGATGCGGTAAAAATATACCGTCCTTAACAGGAACATCATCATAAATTCAGAGGAATCCTGCGGGCAATATCTTGAAGGGGGTATACACGCTTGGTTGAATATCCTGTATTAGCTTTGGGAATGGGGCTGGGCCTGATAATCGGGTTTTGTATTGGGCGTGCGTACGCAAACGTGAACGAAAGATAAGGAGGTTTGCAAGTGAAGTTGGCGGTTGACATCGGCTACGGCTACACAAAAGCGGTAACAGAAGACTTAAAGAAAATATCATTCCCTTCGCTGATCGCACCAGCGGCCAGTGTTGTATCCGAAACCCTGGGGAGGAGCTTCAAACACCGAGTGAAGATTAAAAATCCTTACATGGACGTTGAGAGACTGGTGGGAGAAGCGGCAGTACAAAGCCAGGCCGCCTGCCGGCTGGCGTCGCAGGAGAAGCTGGCCGAAACTCATGACGTTTTGCTTTTGACTGCGGTCTATCTCGCCGGGGAAGGGACCCTGGAACTGGCGGTGGGTTTGCCTTTGGCTTACTATTCCCGGCAGAAAGATGCGCTCAAGCGTCGCCTGCAGTGCCTGACTTCCTGGGTGTCGGTGGACGACGGCCCGTACAGACACATCCGCTTTGAAGACGTCGAAGTCTACCCGCAGGGCGTGGGGGCCATCGCCGTCGTGGAAGACCTGCCCGACAGTTTAATTGGCTTAATCGACATCGGCACCTTCACGACCGACTATTTTCTCTTAGAAGTCCAGGGCGGGATCCCCTATCCCGTGCCGGAATCGTGCGGCAGTCTGGAAGGCGGTCTGCAGCTGGCGCTGAACGCGCTGGCTGAAGACTTCCAGCGGCAGACAGGCGCCCCGCTTCCGCCCAGGATGCAGAACGAAGCCTTAAAGCGGGCGCAGGAAGGGAAGCCCGTCGTCCACTGGGGCAGGCAGGTAGATCTGACCAGGGCGCTCAAAGCGGCCCTGAGAGACACAGCCGACTCGATCGCGTCGCACATTCAGTCAGCGTTCGGCGACCGGCTGCCGTTTCTGGAAAAGACCTACC
This sequence comes from Syntrophothermus sp., assembly GCF_013314835.1. Classification (NCBI taxonomy): domain Bacteria; kingdom Bacillati; phylum Bacillota; class Clostridia; order Eubacteriales; family Syntrophomonadaceae; genus Syntrophothermus; species Syntrophothermus sp. Next base: position 4,920 of record NZ_JABUEX010000047.1, on the reverse strand, counting down.
TGGCCGGCGGCGGGAGCCTGCTTCTTCTGGACTACCTGAAAGAACGCTATCCGCTGGTTGAGCCACTGCCCGACCCGGTGTTCGCCAACGCGCTGGGGTACTTGAAATTGATGGGTTAAAATTATGCAGGGGTATACCCCTTCTAAGCCTTATAAAGACTACCATTGAAGACTTAAAATCATCAAAATGGTAATACCATAGGGGTATACCTCTTTAATATTTTGATAATACTAGCCTAAATAGTTATTAAAGTAGTGTTTAGTAATACAAAAAGGGTATACCCTTTTAAATCCTTAATATATAAGGGATTAGCCTAATAAAAAGCACGAAATGGTAATACCACGGTGAAACTATGCTGTAAGACAGTCATACCGGAGTGCATAAAAATCGCGCAAAACCCCAGTATAATCAAGCGATTAAAGGGTATTACCAATAAAGGAGGGAAAGAACTTATGCCCAGCAAGCACACAAAAACTTTAAGTGTAAAACTTCCTGATGACCATAAAATATGGAGTTATCCCCCCGGTCAGCGCAGTGAAAAGGTTAAAAAACTCCTAGAACAGGGCGAAATGGCGGAAACTCTGTTGGCCCAGATTGAAACCCTGTTTGTAGAAAAGCTGATGGAAGCACTGCTGGCGCAGATTGAAGTCATGATTGACCGGAAGCTGGAAGAACACCTGAAGCGTATCGAAGACCTGATTCAGGAGAAAATGAAGCATGCTGCTTATGAGAAAGGCGATGACTTTTTTCGCAAGGATGACGATGAACTGAAAAAAGAGAGAATGCGCCAGTTTGCCAAAAACATCAAAGATATATGGGGGTAGATTATGATACGGCAGTCTGTTTTGAAAGAAACCTACACCATGCTGGAAGAAGCCAGAATGACTCTCTGGCTGGAGATTGTCCAGCACGAAGCCCTGGAAGGACCGCTGGAACCTGACAAAGGGCCGCTGATCGACCAGACCGTGCAGGTGGAAAAAGAAAACGACCGGGTAAAAATAACCATCAAAGACATCCTGCCCCGAACGCAGGATATGATTAAAAAGACAATTATGCGGAATTACTGGTATACTTTAATGAATCATGTTTTACAGAAAGTAAATGTCCATTATGATGCAATAATACTGACCTTGAAAATTTTCTACCCGACGCGGAATTCCTGGGACGTGGACAACCGGCCGGTCAAGTTTATCATCGACAGCCTCCGCTACAACCGGGTGATTGCCGACGACTCCTGGGACAAACTGGGGCTGCAGATACTGGGCGGGTACGACCCCGACAACCCCAGGACGGAAATAATCATCGAACCGATGCCCTGTTTTTAAAAGAAAAGAGCTTCTGGTGACTTCAAACAAAATGGTTCCGATAACTTCATCATAAATACTTCTGATAATTTCGCATGATAACTTCCGATAACTTCATCACAAAACAGCGATAAATCATATAAAAAAATTGGGAAAGCCACCCATGCGAATTTTACATATAAAAATTTAAAAATCTTTATATGTAAAATTGGGGTTGAAGCCTTGATAAGACTGGAATATACTGTTCGTACTTTGCACGGCAGGGGGGTGTAAAAAAGCACTTGATTTAGGTTTTGGTGCAAATTCAACTGAACTTATCTGAACCATCTAACAGCACAGGCGCGGGGGTCTTAAGTGCAAACAATTCAGCGCACTTAAGTGACCCCCGCGCCGACTATTTAAGCGCACACATTGGCGCAGGAAATTGGACAGCAGGAGGTGATGGGATGCTTGAACTGACGGAACGGGACCGGGAGTTGCTGGATTTGATCGCGAAGGCGGGGATAATCACTTTTGAGCAGGCGAAGAAAGTGTTTCCCAGCAAGCAGTATTACTACCACCGGGTGAGAAAGCTGCGGCAGAACGGGTATGTGAAGACTGAGGGCGGCTATATCCGGCTGGGACGGAAAGGAAAAAGCGAAGTGGGGCTGGATAAGGAGTTCCGCCCGTCGGACCAGACGCTGGACAGCTGGGCGCAGTTTGGAAACATTTGTTTGGAGCTGAGCAACTGGGAGATAGTGTCGCAGGCGCGGGTGCGCACGTTTTACAACCTGGGCAGAGACGTGCTGCATATGAGAGGCATAGTGCGGCATGGAAGAAGGGACCACCTTTTGTACCTGCTGAGAAAGGGGGGCGAAAAAAGGGTCGGGCTGGTTAAAGCGGAGCTTGAGCGGTTGAAGAGCGCAGTGGGACTGGACAGCGCCGTGGTGTTCTGCGACAGTCCGAAGACGATGCAGGCGTTCGGGGAAGACCCCTGCGGGATGCGGGAGCTGATGTTGCTGCCGTACCCTTACGGGGCGCTGGTGATGAACGCGTACATAACGCCTGAATACCAGGACTACCTGAAAAAACTCATGCCGGGCGCGTTGACGGAACAGACATTCGCGGACAGAGAGACGCCGGGCTGTTACTATGCGGACTTTATCCTGAACGACCTGGTGAAGCGGGCGAATCTTAAAGCGGCCCTGCCGTTTTTGAAGAAGCCGGTGAAGATAGTCTGCCTGCCGTCGCAGCAGGAGTTGTTCGAGAGAATCTTTCCGGGGCTGGGTATAGTGGTTGCCGGGCCGCCGGTGTAAAAAGGGGGGTAAAACGAAACACTCATACCGAACGAAAGGGGCTGATGCAGGATAATCCCAATCAAGTTCCAGCCGATATACGACACCGAAGAGATCGTCGGGCATGAAGCGTTGTGCGGGCTTCCTAACCCGTCGCTGATATTCGTTGGGGCTTCGCCCGAGTTTGAGCTGAAGTGTCTGCTGAGCGCGCTGTGCCAGGGCCGCATTTTGATGAACGGTGGCTTGCTGTTCGTCAACATCAGCGCCGGCGCCCTTTTGAAGTGCCGGCCGCGCGTGCTGGGCGCGCTTGAAAACTTGCCGCCTGGTCGGGTGGTGGTCGAGATCACCGAGCGCGACCCCGGTGATATTGCTGAACTGACCGGCGCCGCGGAAGAGATCCGCGCCGTCGGGCAGAAAGTCGCTTTGGACGACTTCGGCAGCGGGTCGTCCGTGCGGTTTCTGGACATCGGGCCTGACTACTTGAAGGTTGACATGGCAATCGTGCGCAACTGCCACCTGTCGGCCCAGAAGCAGTCTCTGCTCAAGACTGTCGCTTCGTGGTCGGGCATTTTCTCGGTGGCGGAAGGCATTGAGACTAAAGAAGAGTATAAAACCTGCCTGAAGGCGGGCATCAACTATTTCCAGGGATATTACCTTTGCAGACCGTATTTCCTAGGAGGAGGTGAAGAGCGGGCGAATGCCCGCGCGTGATGGACTGGACAGACATTTACGCATCCAGGCAGAACCGCAGTGTTCTCAGGGGGACAGTGGTCGGCGTGGAAGAAGTGCCTCTTGAATCGCAGAAAGTGCCGTGTCTGGTGCTGGGGCCGGAGATTAAGGGGATAATTCCTTTGCAGGAAAGCGGGGTTGAGCCGGGCCCGACGAACGGGGCCACGCGGGGCAGGATGCTGACTTTAATCGGCCAGGAGATACCGTTCATCGTCATCGGCATCGACCGCGAGAACAACCTTTACGTGGCGTCGCGTTCGGAAGCGGTGAAGAAGCTGTCGTCTCAAGTTTGGTCGCAGCTGCAGGAAGGAATTGAGAAAGAAGCCGTCGTGCGGCGGCACATCAGGGGAGTGAACTCACAGGGGAAAACCATCAACATCGGCGCCGTGGTGGAGATGGACGGCGTGGAAGCCTTTCTGCCGGTGCAGGAGATTTCCCACGGCTGGGTGGAAGATTTAGAAGTCCTGCCGCTGGGAGAAAAAGTCCGGGTCAAAATCATCAAACTGGACAGAGAAAAGCAGAAAATCACCGTCTCCTTAAAAGCCCTTCAGCCCGACCCGTGGCCCGAATGCGCCAGAAAATACGCCAAAAACGGCGTCTACATCGGCACGGTTACCGGCGTCGCGGAGTACGGCGTGTTTGTGGCGTTGGAGCCGGGAGTCAACTGCCTGTGCCGGCACCCGAAGGCGGGTAAATTGAGCCGGGGAGATAAAGTCGCCGTGGTGTTGCTTTCGGTCAGCCCGGCGGAAAGGAAGATGAGCGGTGCCGTCAGCCGCATCGTCCGCAAGTCCGTTCTCGGCGCGGTGTAACTATCAAGTCATCTTCTATCCGTGCGCGTACCGTGAGGAAGGGTTGCTGTCTCCGTGGGAACAAGGAATTGTGGAGCTGGTGCGGGCGACCGGCGCGGCTGCGTATTCGCAGGTGGCGAAGACGCCCCGGGAAAAGAAGAAAATAAAGTCGCTGGTCAGGGCGGAGATACTGGGCCGCGTCAGATTGGAAGGCGCGTACAAACTCAACGTCCTGCTCCCCGGACCTTATCCGGGGCTGGAAGAAGTGTTGAAGTCGCTGTGTTTGACCCGGCTGGTTCTTATTCTGCGGGAGCGGTTTGCGCGGGTGGAAATATACCCGTCGCCGCCGTACCGGGCGGCGTTGATCATCAACGAAAAACCCTACCACGTGCTGGTCCACCGGGAAGGAGAGCCTGTCCAGCCGGTCATTGTGCTGGCGAACGGCGCGGAACGGAGCATTGTCCTGGTAGAAAAATACCACCGGGAATTCAGCGAAATCAAAAAGGGGCGCATATTGCTGGACCTGGAAGACAGATTTCTCCTGCCCGACGGGACGCCGGAACCGTAGCCGGCGCGAAAAGCGCTGGCTTTATTTATGCCTATAAATCCTACCCCTTATCTTCTTTTCGTGCAGGCTGGTATGGCCTGCTTTTTCTTTTTCTCCCTTCATCCTGCAAAACAGACAGAGTATGCCTCCAGGCCGAGTAAAATTTCAGTAGGCACCAGAAGGGGATCAGCCCCCTGAAAAAGAAATGAGACCTCGCCCAAAAAAACACCCAAAGTCAAACTAAAGGAGTGTGAGGTCTCATGTTAAATATTCGCCAA
>NZ_JABUEX010000046.1:0-16845 GCF_013314835.1 Syntrophothermus sp. | reverse complement strand
CTGGGCCAGGCTTATCAGTGGATCGCGAAAGGGATACTGGAGGTTATCCAACACGCCGCAGGTAAACAAAGCCCTTGGGCTCGCCTACTGGCGAAACCAAGGACTAATCAGCTTGTATGAGACATACCGGAAACTCTGTAGTGTTTCATGAACCGCCGTATACCGAACGGTACGTACGGTGGTGTGAGAGGACGGGGGTTAGCCGCCCCCTCCTACTCGATGAAAAGAAACCCAAGCGCGTCTGGAAAAATGGGAGTGCTAGAAGTTGGGGAGAACCGCAAGTGGGAGCCGAAAAGCTGATATGTGTCTGTTGCCATCCCTTAGGTAGAAAAGGTTGTGCCTCGGGAAAAGCTGTCTTACAATGAAAGTAAGAAAGGGGGTATTGGTCATGTCGATAGTCCGATTGTCTTCAAAAGGACAGCTAGTTCTTCCTAAGAAAATAAGGGAACATCTTGGGCTTAAGCCCGGCGAACAGTTGAAAGTAGATTTAATCGGGGGCAGGATAATTCTTGAACCCGTTGAGCCGCTAACCGAAACCGACTGGCACCGCTGGAAGGGGGCCTTGAAAGGAGATCAGGCACTTCAGGGACACCTAGAAGAACACAGGCTCGAGGTGGTCGGGGATGATCAAGGTATTTGACGCTTATGCTGTGTTGTGCTGGATGCAGGAGGAACCGGGCGCCTCTTATATAGAAGACCTCATGGAAAAAGCCGAGAAGGGTTCCCTGGATATCCGGATCTCGGCGATTAACATTGGTGAGGTCGTCTATCGTTTGATAAAAGTCGGTCGCGAACAGGATGCCGCCCTGTTCATGTCGGATGTTACCAGGCACGTTTTTCCGTGGAAGGTTATGCCCGCTACAAATGCGCGTGTCTGGGAGGCGGCCAGACTAAAAGGCAGGTACAGCATCTCCTACGCTGACGCATTTGTTCTTGCCCTGGCTAACGAGACGAGAGGAGAAATCGTTACCCGGGATCCTGAAATACTTGAAGCCTGTGAGCATGGTGGCTTCACGTTGGATCCTTTTGCAAAGGGGGACCGTTTTTGACGAGCGAAGAGTTCGACATCTTTTTTGGTGAATGAATCAGGCGAGGGAAGGAATTTGTCGTTGCTGTACAGAAGTATATTGCGTATTACGTGCAGCGCTGCAGACAAATAGTGTCAAAATATTGTTTATGGCCCTGAAGAACGGGCATAAGAGCCGGGGTAGCATGGTGGGGAGAGGTTTGGGAATCCTATATGCCAGTAAAGCAGCAAGGGGGGACGGTAAGTGGAAGCGATCGATTTTTGGAGGAACTATGCGGAGATTGGGCGCAGGATTCTTCACTTCTGGGACAGGGCAGTGGCATATGCTTCTGATACCGAGAAATTTACCGTCGTAGAGGAAAAGAACTTTGAGGTGCCCTTCGCTAAAGTGGGAAAGCCGGTTCAAAAAGGGGGCGCTATTGAACGGGCGATGCTTACCAAACAGCCCGTAGTCATTGAGGTAGACGCGTCCGTATATGGTGTGGCTTTAAAGAGTGTTGGCGTACCTGTTTTGGATGACCATGGCAACGCCATCGGGGTTTACGGGATAGCTTTTCCGCGAGATATCGCGGTGAAAACAAGAGAAATGGCCCAGGCTTTTCGGGAAAACATGCACCAGATTGCAGCAGCTATTGAGGAAACGGCAGCTTCGGCTAACGAGATCAACCTGAGCGCCAAGCGGCTGCAGGAAGAGATTCAATCGGCGGTAGAAGCGGTCAGGAAGATTGAAGAAATAGCGGGAGCTATCAGGCAGATCGCGGCGGAGTCTAAAATGCTTGGTCTCAATGCGGCTATTGAAGCAGCCCGCGCTGGGGAACAGGGTCGGGGTTTTGCGGTTGTAGCAGACGAAGTCCGTAAGCTGGCGGAGGAGTCAAGAAGCCTGGTAGACACGGCTCAAGCCATGACCAAGAGCATACACGAGGTCACAGAACACCTAGGAGATTACGTAAACCAGATGGTGAGGGGTACCGAGGAGCAGGCGGCGGCGGCAGAAGAGATCACCGCTTCAGTAGAGGAGGTAGCCTCCCTTTCGGAGCAGCTGGAGGAGATTGCGGCCAAGCTGTAGCATTACGCCGCTCAAACTGGCAATGACTGTAAATAGGTTCGATCCTTTGGTCGTATGTATTCTGATAGACGTCGAACCTGTAGTTGCGCTGGTTAGAGAGACGCCTCTTTATAGGGGTTGATAAACAGGGGGTTGGTGTTTTGCCGGGTGAGCGTCAAGAAGCGGAGCACGATGTCACAGGGGGTCCAGCAGGAAGAGGATACAAAAGAGAATCGTTTTTTCACGACCTTCTTGTATGCGCGGTACGGCTGGGGGCCGCCGATCTTCACCTCACCGTGGGTAAGCCTCCGGTAGTGAGGCTGAACGGAGTCCTTTGGGACCTCGGAGACCTGGCGGCCAGAGGCCCGGACGAAGGCCGCAGGGAAGTTGGACAATTTTTACATATGTGGCCCGAGGCTGGCCATGCCCTGAATCCGGTGCAAACCGAAGAAATTGCCACCTGTTTGGTAGCGGATTCCCGCCGCTCCGAGGAGATGAAGAAGAAAGGCAACGCCGATATCGCGGTGTCGCTCCCTGGGCTTTCGCGGTTTCGGGTAAACGTATACCGGCAGCGAGGAAGTTTCGCTGTGGCCTGCCGGGTTTTGGCCAGCAGAATACCTACGGCCGAAGAACTCTTCCCCTGCACGCCTTCAGTGGGTCTGGTGGTGCGGCGGCTGGCCGAACTGCCGCGGGGGTTGGTATTGGTAACCGGGCCTACCGGCTCGGGCAAATCGACTACTCTGGCGGCTATGGTCAATCACATCAACGTAAACTTTAAGAAGCACATAATAACCCTCGAAGACCCCATCGAGTACCTGCACCGGCATAAAAAGAGTATCGTGAACCAGCGTGAGGTAGGAGAAGACGTGGAGAGTTTTGCCGAAGGATTGAGGGCTGCCCTGCGCGAAGACCCCGACGTTATAATGGTAGGTGAGATGCGGGACCTGGAAACGATAGCTACCGCTATTACCGCAGCCGAAACCGGGCACCTGGTTCTGTCCACCCTGCATACCAATACGGCGGCGGAGACGGTGGAGCGTATAATCGATGCTTTTCCTCCGCACCAGCAATCCCAGGTTAGAGCCCAGCTGGCTTCGGTGCTGCACGGAGTTATATCTCAACAGTTACTTCCGCGCCTGGACGGGCAGGGACTGGTGTGTGCAGCCGAGGTTTTGGTAGTCACCCACGCGGCGAGAGCACTGATCAGAGAAGGTAAGACCCATCAAGTCCCTTCAATCATTGAAACGGGAGCTCAGGAAGGGATGATACCTCTGGATCGTGCCTTGGCCGAACTGGTGAGAATGGGTGTGATCACAGAGGAGCGGGCAAGGGAAAGAGCTGCCGATTCCCGCCTGCTTTCCAGGTATCTGGAAAGGCGAGGTTAGGGACGGGCTGGTCCATATCATATAATGAAACGGTTGCCAGGGTAGCCAGAATGCGGTTATAATATCGTGGAAGTACATAACAACTGAGGGCAAACTCACCGAAAGGTGAGGGCGCAAAGCCTCGGGCCTAAGGGCGAGGAGTCTATGGCGGCCGGGTTGCCTTAGGAAATTAACCCCAGAATTCCTAAGTACAGCGTAGCATATCTTAGGTTCTGGGGTTTTGTATTATAGACGACACTGATTTATGAATTAGACGCTGATTAACGCTGATGAATAACTGGTGAGAAAACAATTCGGAGATGGAATCTTACGCGTATCAGATCCAGCACTGTTTGATAATAAGGTTAAGTTTTTAGAAAAGACTATTGTTAATCTACGACTATCAGCAGACGAACAAAGGGGAGGGGAGTGCAGGTGGGGACGGGGTTGTTGGTTTTTTTTCTGGGCCTATCGGTCGGGAGTTTTCTCAACGTCTGCATCGAACGCCTACCTAAGGGAGAATCCGTGATATCCCCCCCTTCACATTGCACCGCCTGCGGGCACAGGCTGGGATTGCTTGATCTGGTCCCGGTATTGAGCTACATTTATCTCAAAGGCAGGTGCCGTTACTGCCAAACCCCCTTTTCCCTGCAATACCCGGTGGTCGAGATGGTAACTGGGCTGCTCTTTGCCGGTGCCTGGGCGCGGTTCGGGTACTCCTGGAATGTCCTACTCGCCTGGGTGTTGGTGTCCTGCCTAACCGTCATCACCGTGGCCGACCTGAAACACATGGTCATACCGGACAAGGTAATCGTTTTTGCCGTGTTGGCAGGTGGAATTTTGGTGTACCTGGATTCCTGGACTCGGTTGAAGTGGGGCCTGGCGTCAGGACTGGGGGCCGCCGCTTTCCTGGCGCTGGTTTTGGTGGTGTCTAGGGGCGGCATGGGCTGGGGAGATGTTAAACTGGCAGGAATTTTGGGCTTGTTCCTGGGCGCGAGCGGCACCTTGGTGGGGCTTTTTGTGGCTTTTGTTTCTGGAGCCCTGGTCGGTTTATCGCTGGTGGTCGCAGGCAGAAAAGGCGCCAAGGATCTCATACCCTTTGGCCCTTTCTTATCCCTCGGGGGCCTGGTGGCCTTTTTCTGGGGGCAGGAGATTGTTGACTGGTACCTGAAGCTGCTGGTGCCGTAGTGAAGGGGGTGAGACTCAGAGGGAACCTGACGGGGAATAAGGATTATCGGTAAGCTTCAGGCAATCTTAAGAAAAGGAGGAGATGTTATGTCACTGTCGAAAATTAGGAGAAAGAAGCAGAAGGGTTTTACGCTGGTAGAACTGATGATAGTGATTGCTGTCATTGCGGTTTTGGCTGCGGTGTTGATTCCCAAATCGAATTTGGTCCAGAATTCTGCGCGGGAAACGGGAGTTCTTGCTAATGCTAGACAAATTCAGGGCATAATTGAGGGAATGATGCATAAAAACTACAGCAGTGGAAGCGAGTTTCGAAATGCCTTAGAGAGCAAGATCAATGGCATTGATATGACAAACCCGTTTACGGGCAAGATCGATGCCGAACAGAGGAGCGCGGCCCAAGGTCCGAGCGGCAACTATGCCGTCGTGATTTCAGCGGATGCCGCGCCCGGTGGAGGCAGCAATGAGTATAAGGGCATAGTCTGGGTGCAAGTCAGCGATGGTACTGATCTGGCCATAGTGATAACTGCGTATGGGGCAGATAAGCTACCCATCGAAGGTGGCCCCATTAGAGTCCGGTAGGTTTGTTTTCAGTCGATGGTTCCAGCACTTTTATTTTTGTTGTTGAATCCGACTTACTTTACACACCACTATCGCGGTAACATGGCTACGTCGGTCCGGGGACTACGCACAGGAAACTTTCCCGGTAACTTTGCTTTAGATAGCTCGACTTACTTAGCTTAAGCCTCAAGTTTTTCCTGCTTGCGAAGGGACGTTGATGTTTAGGATGAACCAGGAAAGTAGAGGCAGACCCCGGCTGGGCGAACTCTTGCTCCAGGCCGGGGCCATAACCGAAGACCAGCTGCAGCAGGCTCTGAAGCTGCAGAAGGAAGCTGGGCCGGGCCAGCGTCTGGGGGATATTCTGGTAAAGAACGGTTTTGTTACGGAAGCCGAGCTGGCCAGGGCCTTGGAAGAACAGCTGGGGATCAGGAGCATCGATCTGAAGATCGCTCCTATCGACGTGGAGGTAGCGCGCAGGATCCCGGAGAACCTGGCGCGCCGCCACACGGCCATCCCTGTCCAGGTGGTAGACGGTGCTCTTATCGTGGCCATGAAGGACCCCCTGGACATGCTGGCGGTGCAGGACATCCGCCTGGTAACAGGCATGCCGGTAACTCCGCTGCTGGCCTCAGAAAAGGACATCCTGGACACCATCGAAAACGTGTTTTCCCAGCGAAGGGCGGCTGAGCAGGCGGCCCGCGACGCGTCCAGGATGCAGGAAGAGGCTGCAGCCCAGGCGGCAGCAGCTCTCGATATCGAGAGCGCGCCTGCGGTGAGGCTGGTGAATTCTTTAATCGAAAACGCGGTCCGGAGCCGGGCCAGCGACATACATATAGAGCCCAGCGAGAAGCGGATGCGGGTGAGGAACCGGGTGGACGGAGTTCTCCACGAAGTATTGAGTACGGATATACGGGCCCACGCTCCGGTTGTGAGCCGCATCAAGGTTATGGCCGGCCTCAACATCGCGGAAAAAAGGATACCCCAGGATGGAAAGATAGTAACCCGGGTGGACGGGCGGCCTGTAGACCTGAGGGTTGCTACCATGCCGACCGCCTACGGAGAAAAGGTGGCCATCAGGATTCTCGACCGGGCTTCTTTTTTTATTGATAAATCTCAGCTGGGGCTGAGCCCGGAAGATATAGAAAAATTCAACCGGCTGGTGAGCCGCCCCTGGGGTATAATTCTGGTAACGGGGCCTACCGGCAGCGGTAAGACCACGACCCTGTACGCGATGCTGGCCGAGATGGATTCGGAGCGAAAAAACATCGCTACTTTGGAGGATCCTATCGAATACGACATGGAAGGGATAAGCCAAACCCAGATTAACGTCCAGGCCGGGCTGACTTTTGCCAGCGGCCTGCGGACCATGCTGCGGCAGGACCCGGACATCATAATGGTGGGAGAGATACGGGACGAGGAAACCGCGGAGATCGCGGCCAGGGCGGCATTGACTGGTCACCTGGTGCTTTCGACGCTTCACACCAACGACGCTGCCAGCACCGTGATCCGCTTAATGGATATGGGACTGATGCCTTATCTCATAGCTTCCTCCTTAGCTGGAGTCATAGCTCAGCGCTTGGTGCGAAAGGTTTGCCCCGATTGCAGGGAAAAATACGATGCCGGTCCCGAAGAGAAGAGGATACTGGGAATGCCTGAAGACGAGGCTCTGCTGCTGGTGCGATCCGGGGGCTGTGTAGCCTGCCGGGGAACCGGCTACCGGGGCCGAACCGGCGTTTTCGAGATCATGGAAGTTGACGGGGAGCTGAGAAAGCTCATCAACCGCGGGGTATCGGCCGACGAAGTGCGCGAGGCGGCGTTACTCAAGGGCATGGTGCCCCTGTGGGAAGACTGCAGGCGCAAGGTGCTGGAAGGAATCACCACCTTAGAAGAGGCCCTGCGGGTCACGAGTTCTTACTAAGAGTAGTGCCGGGATTTAACTCGGTTCTGTCGGCAGCTCGATAAGCAAAGGGGAGCTGGGTAAAGTGCCGGAGTTCAGTTATGCGGGAGTAAACGCCGCCGGGCGCCTGGAACAGGGTGTACTGCAGGCAGATAGTGCGGTCATGGCTGAGTCACTGCTGCGGGAGCAGGGAATCCTGCCGGTTTACGTCAGAAGCAAGGCTTGGTGGCAGCAGTGGAGACCGCCGGTCACCAAGAAAATAGGGGCCCGGTCCCTGGCCGTTTTGTGCCGGCAGATGGCTATGGTTCTGCGATCGGGGATGGGTGTGAGCGATGGACTGGAGCTGGTCAGCCGCCAGGTGAGCGACAAGCTTTTGCGAAGGGAGGCTCTGCGGATGTACCGCGAGGTCTTAAGCGGAAGGAGCTTGTCGGAAGCCATGATGGCGGAGGACAGCCTGATACCCGGTTTGTTGGCCAGGATGGTAGCCACCGGAGAAGCTTCGGGTAACTTGGAGCAGATACTGCACAACATGAGCCAATACTACCAGCAGCGGTACGAGACGGAGAAGCGGGTGAAAGGGGCCTTGATCTACCCGGCCCTGCTGACGGTAGTGAGCATCGGCCTCTTGGCTTATGTTTTTGCTTTCTTGATTCCCCAGGTTGAGAGCCTGCTTCACTCGGCAGGGGCAAACCTGCCTTTTGTGACCAGGGTTATTCTGGGCATCACGCATTTTTTGCAGAACCATTTCCTGGCTCTAACCGTGGTACTGGTAGCGGTGCTATTGGCGGGGACCTTATACCTGGCTACTCCTCAGGGCAGGTTTCTCTGGGATCGAACCGTAGCCAAACTACCTCTAGTTGGAAACGTAGTCAGGAATGTGGTTACGGTTCGTTTTGCCAGCACGGCGGCTATGGTGTTCAGAAGTGGCATACCGGTACTGCCTGCTTTGGAGCTCCTGCGGGAAAACGCTGGCAACGAAGTGGCGGCGAGGGCTTTGGACAAAGCGGTGGAAGGGGTAAGACGGGGCGATACCATAGCCTACCACCTGGGAGCTACCGGTTATTTCGACCCTTTGGTGGTCCAAATGATAAGGGTAGGCGAAGAAACCGGGAGTCTGGACGAGATCATGCTGCAAATGGCGGATTTTTACGAAAAAGAGGCCCAAACCGGCATAGCCCAGCTGATGAGCCTTTTGGAACCGGTCATGGTATTGATCATGGGGCTAGTAGTCGGCACCATCGTTCTCTCGGTTATGTTCCCGCTTTTTGACCTGGTGTCATCTTTCAAACGCTGAGGAGTTGGATATGAGATCTCTCCACCGCGGCTTTACTTTGCTGGAACTTCTTCTGGTAATCGGGCTCCTGTGCCTGTTGATAGCGGTGGCCGTGCCCGATTTCAAACCGGTGCTGCACGAAGCCGACCTGGAACAGTCGGTGCGGGTGCTGGAGGTCGACCTGGGATGGGCCCGGGCGGCGGCCCGCGCCGCAAAGACGCGGGTGTGCGTACGGTTCGACGAAAGGGGCTACTCGGTGTACAGGGAGGTTGACGGCGTGCAGGAAGAGCTGCGCCGGCGTGAATGGCCCGGTGCCGTGGCGCTGGAAAGCCTCAACCCGCCTCTTGGCGGTGACGTATTCGGGTTTGACGAACAGGGACGGCCGATCAGCGCTGGCGGCTCGGAACTCACCCAGGAGATTGCCATAACAGTCGGCATTAGCGGCAGCAGCCGGGCTCAGGTGAAAGTCAAGCCTTATACCGGCAGGGTGGAGGTCGTATATCCGTGATGGCAAGAAAAAGGCGTGGTGGTTTTACTCTAATAGAGGTGTTGATCGCGGTAGGTGTACTGGTGGCGGTTTTGACTGTAATGGCCGGGATGGTGAAGGTAGCTTACGAGCTTCTAGCTGACAGCTACCGGGAATTACAGAGGGCGTATACTGAAAGATCTGTGCTGGAGATAGCTGCGGTCCTGGCCGCATCTGGAACACTCTCTCCACAAGAGAGCGAGGTGTGGGTGTACCCGCTCAAGATTCGGGAGGAAGGGGTAGAAAAAGACCTTTTGTTATATGAAGGGCCTGAGCCCAAGGAGTGGAAGGCGAAGATAAAGTACGAAGGGAATCGTTTGTCGGCACAGATTTGCGGTAGAAACGATGAAGATGATTACTAATGGGAAGACGCATGCTGAAACAGAGAATAGAAAAGTAACCGAAGGGAGCGGGGTGGACTGTAGCCGCTCGTCACGCGGTTTCACCCTGTTAGAGGTAATGCTAGTGCTAGCGGTCTTGGCGGTAGTATTGGGGGTAGTGGCAGGGATATTGAAGGCGTACTTCGGCATGCTTTCTTCGTTTTTGGTCGAACGGGAAAACATAGCGGAAGCAAGGGCAGCCATGGAGGCTATTGTTGATGTTTTGGATGAAGCGCGTAGGGACCGCAAGTGGACTCTGGAGGTTGATCCGACCAGGACTAAGATATTAGGCATAGAAGGAGAAGAGCCGCACCAAGTGCTGAGTATAGACGAGGACCATTCCGCGGAATGCCAGATATTCCGGGGTAGTGACCGCTCTCTTTATCGCTATGATGAAAACGAAGGCGACTGGCTAGAAGTGGCAAAATACGTTGATAGCCTTGAGATTTCTACGGTGTTAGGCACGGATATAAAGCCGTACATAAATGGGGGTTCAGAGGTATTAGAACTTCCTGACGATGCTGTTTTTCTCCGTGTTTCGGTCGAAACGGATAAAGAAGGCATTGGCGAAGCGACCTGCAGGGTAACCACCTATGTGTACTCGGGTTGGATCGGTGATTAAAGCTGGCATTTATCTACTTTGATATGCTCTCCACTGGATAGTGCGGAATACACTGCTTGGCTCGCGAATAGGGTGCGAGCGGGGGTATAATGGTATGCCGAAATCGGGAAACCACAGTACGAGGGGCGCAGCCCTGGTGATGGTCATTATCGTAACTTTGATACTATTAAGTATTGGGACGACAATGCTGGTGGTCGGTTCCGGAGATCTGCATACCAGCCGCACTATCTCCGAGGTCGATGATACCAGGGTAGTTTCTCCGAGTACTTTTGATCCGCCTCGAACCGACCCGCCGCCCGGCACCTATGACCGGCGCTTGGATGTAGCTCTGACATCGACGTCGCCGGGAGCGTCGATCCACTATACTACTGATGGCGAGGATCCAACTCCCCAGAGCCAGTTGTACGTGCAGCCCATAACTGTAGTAAGTTCTACTACTATAAAAGCAATAGCGGTTAAAGACGGTATAACCAGTACGATTGCTGTATTCGATTACGTTATACTGAGGCCTGCGGCTCCCCAAGCATCGCCCCCGCCAGGGTACTATGCACAACCGCAAACGGTTACGCTTTCAACTACGACCCCGGGAGCCGTAATCTATTACACGCTGAATGGCGAGGATCCGACTACAGACAGCCCGGTGTATGTAGGACCTATTACTATAGGAACATCGACAACCATTAAGGCCATAGCAGTAAAAAACGGCCTACAAAGCGATATCGCTCAATTCAGCTACGACATAGGTACCGGGTTTGCTTTCATAGACCGCGACTATGACAACCGTTATGATCCGGGCGAAGAGATCGTGCCCAAGCAACGCCTGGAGAGTGGGCAGGTATTGGCAACCCCTTACCGGCTGGTAATCCCGCAGGGGGTGGGGGCCATCAGCCCGCCCTGGTTTACGCAGGTAGACTACCGAGCTGCCAACGGTATTGTTATTGGAAAAGGGGTAGAAATAAATACCTGGCTGGCTCCGATCTGCCTTGACGGGGGGAGCGGCCCAGTGATTATCGATCAGGCCCGGGTAGGCAATGAAACGCCGTTGTTTGGTACAACCGCTGTGACGTTAAAAGGAGGAACGGTTACTGTCTCCGGACAGGGGCAAAGCAGGGCAGGGATTTACAGTTCGCTGGGAGACATAGCTGTAAATGCGGTCTCAGGTCAATTGGCGGTGAAGCGTTCTGACATTAAGGCCGGGTTTGGCGGAATTAGCTTGGACAGCTCAGCAGGTGTGGTCCTTGATAGAGGTAACATTCAAGCATTTTCAACAGTTAGCATTAACGCCGAAGAAGAAATTGAAGTCAGCAGAACAAAGATTTCTTCCCTTTTGGGACAAGCCGTTCTGAATGCCCAAGGAACGGTCCGCCTTTTCGACCCGGGTAATCCTAATGACAGCAGTACTATAGAAGCGGCGTCCGGAATTAGAATAAGCAGCCAAACCGGTGGTATAGAAGCCAAGCATGTCGACTGCACGACTTTTGCGGGCGATGTTTTACTTGACGCCCGCGGAGCAATCGACGCCAGCGGCAGCAGCCTTAGGATATCGATAGGCGGGAGTATACGTATAACCAGTCTCGCCGACATCGACGTTTCCCAGGCGGTCTTAGACTCCGGGTTAACAGGGGAAATAGTTATGACCGCCGGTACGTTGGAACCGCTGCGTTCAATTTATGTAAATCAAGCGGTTTTCAGAGACTGGGATGATGCAGCGCAGGCCTACCCGAGGGATCTCGTCAACAGTATTGCGGTCAAGATAGTAGGGCGTCCGCGGGAAGGCAGCATAACCAACGGTATTATTACCGTTCCTTAGAGGTGACGTTATGTTTCGGAGGAACAAGCTTTATATATCACTGGAAGAAAAGTGCGTGCGGCTGCTTCTGGGCCGGGGAGATGGCAAGCGTGTGTTTGTCGAGGGGTTTGCTGCCTTGTCTTTGGAGGAAGGCCTGGGGAGGGCACGGGACGCAGGCGATCTCTTCGCGGTAGGGGAACGGATCAAAAACCTTGCTCAGGAACAAGGATTATCGGCGAAACGATACATGGTGGTCCTGGACCGAAGGGGCATTGTGGCGAGAACGGCCCGGGTTCCGGTTTTAAAGCCCCGGCTCCTGCGAGATTTTCTGGCGAGGGAGATGGGTTCGCTCCTGCCGGTGGATCCTGACGAGTACGTCTCCGATTACGCAGTGCTGAAGATGGTAGATGACGGCGACGAAGGTAGTTATTACCAGGTCTTCCTGGCCGGCGTACCCCGCTATATGGTGGAGCAGGTCGGGATTATGGCCCAGGCGTGGGATGCATACATAGAAGCGGTCGAAGTCGCTCCCCGCTCCATCTTGCGGTTGTTTCGGACTTCGTCCTGGCCAGACAGCGTTGTTTTGAACCTGAGGGCTGACGGGGGCTTTGTGATGGTAATAGAAAAAGGAGGCTTGCTGGTACACGCCGACCTGCCTTTTGCCGGGTTGGACCTGGTTCAATCTGAGGAAGTAGCCCGGGAGGTGCGGGGCTATCTTGATTTTTATTCCTCTCGCAACCAGGGAAAAACCATCGAGCAGGTCTGGATGGCAGGACAAGCAGGCTGCGATGGCGAATGGGTAACCAGACTAGCCGAGTTTTTACCGGTTCCGGTGGAAGTGCTGGCCGGCCCGGCGGGATTGCCGGTTTGCAGCCGCCGGGGAAAGGCTGGCAGCCAGGCGGTGTGTACTCATGCGGTCTTGTTAGGAGCACTTCTCAGAAAGGGTTGAACAGTTAGTGTGAGAAGGCTGGTTAAAGAGCTTAACTTTTTACCGGAAACGGTTCTGCGCGAGCGTGAAAAACAGGAGAGGTTTCGGAACCGGGTTAAACTTGCAGTCGCGGCAGGAATCCTGGCGGGTTTGGCTTTTTCTTTGCCGCTGTATGTAGAAGCGCGCGAACGTTACCAACTCGAGCTCTTGACCGCTCGTTACCGGGAACTGGAAAAAGGTAGGCCCTACCGCGAAGAACTGGTAGCCAAGAAGAAGCAGTACCTCCGGGAAAAAGCGGTGGTGGACAAACTCAAGGAACAAAACAGCTCGGCGGTTGCTATCATAGACGCCATTTACGATGCTCTTCCGCCAGGGCTCTGGGTGACCGATATGGAGGTGGAGGCAGGGAAGGCCGTTCGGCTGAAGTGCGAAGCCACCAGTACCTTGGCTGCTGCCAGGTTCATGGCTGGGCTTGATTCCCTAGGATTATTCGATAGGATCGAAACCAACGAGGTGCCCCTAGGTTCGGGCGTTGCCCAGGTTGAATTTTACCTTCCCCTTAAAGCCGGAGCCGGAAGTTCGCCCGGCAATTGATTTCCGGCGTCACGTCAACTAACCCTGAGGAACGGTGATGGCAGCATTGTTGAAACGCAGGCTTTTTTCATTTGGGTTCGCTGAACAACACAAGTTGAGGCTTATTTTCGCTATTTTGCTGTCCTTTTTGGGCCTCTGGGCAGCGTATAAATGGTATTTCTATCCTCACCTGAATAACATAAACCGGCTCAAAACTGAACAAGCCGAGATGGGAAAGGCCGTAGCCCGGGCTGAAAAGGAACACTGGGATGACATCCAAGGGATGCAAAAGGATATCGCGGGCCTAGATGAGAAGCTGGCAGAATTGAGGGAAGTCGTGCCCGATTACCAAGACCTGCCCGGGGTTACGGTTTACATATCAGGGCTGGCTGAAAAATGCGGGGTCAAGCCGGCTTGGAAAGGTGATCGCAAATCAGGAATAAAGATAGAAAAACCGGTCAGCCGCAGCGGCTATACCACCTATGACCTGAAGCTTAATATCTACGGTTCGCCCTACCAGGTATACGCTTTCCTAAAAGGGATAGAAGAAATGCCGAGGTTGGTCCAGATCGAGAACCTGCAGTTGGAAGTCGTGGCCTGGGACAACGTGCTGTGTTCGCTTACAGTACGCGTGTTCGTCCTAGGTCGGCCGCAAAAGGATCCCGAAAATTCTCCTTTCATGAACTTCATTCTGCCC
Source organism: Syntrophothermus sp. (assembly GCF_013314835.1). Lineage (NCBI taxonomy): Bacteria > Bacillati > Bacillota > Clostridia > Eubacteriales > Syntrophomonadaceae > Syntrophothermus > Syntrophothermus sp. The sequence continues at coordinate 2,978 of NZ_JABUEX010000046.1, read as the reverse complement.
AAGTCCTGGCCTTACGAAATGCTGAAACCGTCTGTCCTAGAGCAGGTGAACAGCCAAGGCTCAGCAACTGCTGCACCCTCATCCCCGGTTAATACTGGAGAGGAGACGGAGAGCGGGTATCCCGGCCCAAGTACGGAGATCAGCAATCCTAAGTAGTTCATCTCTTCTCGCGCTCACAGCATCATGACAATCTATTTGTCCTTGACAACCCGGCTTTCCGCGTTGAAAAATCCCTGCATTTTTGGTTATTCTGGTTTTACCCCAAGATAGTGGGGCAGGGTGAACTGAACCGCAATCATGGAGAAAAAAGGAATAAGGGAGCCCTGGTTCCAAGCTTAAAGTTGTGAATTTTGGCCTTTTCGCGCTTTTGTAGACCTGAGCTTGTTTAAGTCACATTTTGTGAAGAATGGAGGGATGGAGGTTGGAACAGGAAATACTCTATTCCCCGGAGTACGCGGTGGCTAAAATCAAGCTGCTCCCGGGAGAGAGCGTGATCGCTGAGCCGGGAGCCATGATCGCTATGACCCCGAACCTAGAAGTAAAAGCAGAATTTGCCCGGGGCGGGGTTTTGAAAAGCGTGGCCAGGTCCTTTTTTGGCAAGGAGTCTTTCTTTACCACTACGTTTACCGCTCTGGGAGAAGCCGAACTGGTATTGGGGAGGGGTCAACCGGGTGACATGTGGTGCGTTTCTTTGAATAACGAGACTATCTACGCGCAGTCTGGCGCCTTTGTCGCCTGTACCCCTGGAGTCCATGTCAATGCCGGGTGGGGAGGAGCGAGGGGGTTCTTTGCCGGCAACATGCTTTTCCTGCTGGAAATTACGGGCACGGGACTTGTCTGGCTGGCTGCTTTCGGCGCTCTTAAGGAGACAACACTCGGGTTAGAAGAAGATTACGTTATCGACACAGGCCACGTAGCGGGGTTCCACGGGAGCACGATGTACACGGTGACTTCGGCAGGCGGCTTTAAGTCGTTTCTCACCAGCGGTGAAGGTTTTGTCTGTCGTTTTCGGGGTCCAGGCAAGGTCTGGGCACAGAGCCGCAATGCGGTCGCCTACGCGGGGTGGATTGATAAGTACCGCCCGGTCAAGCGCAGCAGCCGAGACGATGATTGATCGTGAGGAGGGAGAAACGTGCAGTTAGAGATTCTTTACCGTCCTTCATATTCTTTGGCGGTGGTGAAGCTTAACCCAGGGGAAGGCATACAGGCGGAACCAGGAGCTATGGTCTCTATGAGCCCTACCATAAGCTTGAAAACGGAAATGAAAGGAGGGTTCATGGGAGCCCTGAAGCGCAAAGTTCTGGGCGGGGAAAGTTTCTTTGTCAGCAACTACGTGGCGGAAGGCGGCAGCGGTGAAGTTACACTGGCACCGGCTGTACCCGGGGACGTAATGGGCCTGGTTCTCAACAACGAGACCTACTTCGTCCAGTCGGGTTCTTACCTGGCAGGTGACACCAGCCTTCAGATCGACACCAAATTCGGAGGAGCCAAAACCTTTTTCGCAGGCGAGGGGCTGTTCCTTCTCAAGATCAGCGGCAGTGGGATGCTGATATTGACCAGTTATGGAGCTATCATGGAGAAAAAACTGGGGCCAGGAGAGAGATACGTAGTGGACACCAGTCATATCGTGGCTTTTCAGTCAACCGTTAATTACTCCATAAAAAAAGCCGCAGCCGGGATAATGAGTACCATCACCAGCGGCGAAGGCCTGGTTTGCGAATATGAAGGTCCCGGCACCATTTTCCTGCAGACCCGCAGCACCCGCGCCTTCCTCGACTGGCTGATCCCGCTTTTGCCGGCTAAGGAAGGGTAAAAGACTTGTTTTTGTGGTTTAGCAAACAACGCGCAGATATTATAGGGAATCCCCAAGCTCTTTTTCAGTTATTTTGAGCTGTTTTTTCAGAATCCTCTGCCACAAGTGCTTTGGGATCTCCTTGTGAAGCGAGCGACCTAATTTGGTCCGGAGCACCGTACCACCTAATAAGACCTTTTCATAGTACCAGTGGTCCGTGCTGCGAACCTGACCAACGGTCCCTGATTTGCATGGTTTGCAGATGAATATCTTGTTGACGCACAAAAGAAGTGGGCATACAATCAATTTTAAGAGGTTCAAAATACAGATCGCGAGAAGCTGAGAATAGACCAGACGAGAGGAGAAGGTATGAGGTGAGAAGAGCATCGGCTGAAAAGATAAAGGCTGGTTCTCGCCGGCCTTTTGTATTTCTCCTTCCTTGCTGTTCAGGGACAAATTGGCTGAACTCGGCCTGGGATTGGAAGATAGAATACGACAGAAGGTCGGGTTTCTATCGGGCGGAGAAAGACAAGCCCTTACTCTGCTCATGGCTACCATTGTGAGACCGCGCCTGTTGTTGCTCGACGAACACACGGCAGCTTTGGACCCTGCGACTGCCCAGAGGGTGCTTAAACTAACACGGGACATCGTTTTGGAGCATCAACTAACAACCATCATGGTTACGCACAATATGAGGGAAGCCTTGGAATACGGTACTCGTACCGTCATGATGCATAATGGCCGTCTTATACTGGATATTGCGGGCCCTGAACGCGAAAACATGACTGTGGAGAAACTCGTATCCCTCTTTAGCCAGAGAAGCGGAAGCGGGATAGAGAACGATAGAATGCTGCTTGGTTAGACTCTTTTCTTTCTCCTTTCGTGCGCAAAAACCGATTTCGATATAAGGGTACTCCCACTGTTGAAAAGCGGATCGTCGACTACAATCGCGATGAACCTTCGTGCGGAATGAGAGCCATTCCTAGTTCGTATAATTTGCAAAATAGTAAATCGGCATAAAAGTTAAAACCGCGCGAACCCGCGCGGTTACTTATGTGCGCCCGGCATGGGCGCTGGCTATAGGGTGGAAGTCCCGAGCGGTGAAGGTAGCAGTAGCCGTTAGCCTAAGGCAAGGGTGTTCGCGGTGACGCCGGGTACCCGCCGCAGGTGGGTGCTGAAGGAAGCC
>NZ_JABUEX010000045.1:0-16911 GCF_013314835.1 Syntrophothermus sp. | reverse complement strand
AACTATTGTCCGACGAATGTTGGCCGGCTCGTTCCAACATTGTTCGCCTGTCTAACACGTCTTTGTGTTTGCAAATTCTAAGTAATAATTAATCTGTGTAAATCTGCGTTAATCTGTGTCCATCAGTGGCTATTTTCGGAACCGCTAGAACCGGTGGCTTTTGCGATCCCTTAGTTCGGCAACCTTAGCATCGTTGAAACGGTCGACCGTCGACAAGTACCCCGTGATCCGGCGAACCCTCTTGATCTCTTGACCCCCACAGTTAGGACAGGCGTCGCCTGGGATAACTCCGCGGTAATAACAGCTCTCACAGAAATCGATGGGGAAGTTTATACCTACGTACCCCATGTCGCAAGCTCGCATGTGCTTGATTACGGTCTCAATAGCATCGAGGTTGTGGACCGGAGGCGAAGGAAACTCTATATAACTTATGTGCCCGGCATTGGTGTATTTGTGATACGGGCCTTCCTTGCTTATCTTCTCGAAAATACTGATATCGTGGTTTACGGGTATGTGGAACGAATTAGTATAGTATTCCTTATCAGTTACTCCAGGTATTTCTCCGTACTGTTCCCGGTCAATGCTGACAAACCTTCCCGAAAGCCCCTCAGCCGGAGTAGCGAGCAGAGTATAATTTAAATCATACTCGTCACAAGCTTTGTCAATCATCCTTCGCATGTACTGGACGATAGATATGCCCATCGCCTGCGAGTCATTTGACTCACCGTGATGCTTGCCGTTCAATAATATCAAAGCTTCAGCCAGGCCAATGAACCCAACCGAAAGAGTACCGTGCTTTACGGCAGGCTCGATAACGTCATCATCTTTCAAATCCTCGGAACCTAGATAAAGATGTTGTCCCATCACAAAAGGCAGGTCTTTTACTTTAAGCTCTGATAACACTCGGTAACGGTGGTATAGCTGCTCGCAAGCCAGTTCCAGCATCTTTTCCAGTTGCCGATAGAACTCTCCTATCAAGCCCTTGGCCTTTATCGCTAGGCGGGGCAGGTTAATAGTGGTAAAAGCGATGTTTCCCCTCCTTTCTGTGATAGAGGGGCCATGGCGATTGGCAATAACCCGAGTACGGCATCCCATGTAAGCTACGTCATTACCGTACTGGTCGTTAAAAGAAGAATCCATGAAACTGAAAGTCGGGTTCATACGCGTGGCGGCCACTCTCAAAGCCAGCAAGAACAAATCATAATTCGGGTCTTGGGGGTTGAGATTGACTCCTTCCCTCACCCTAAAAATCACATTGGGAAATATCGGGTTTTCCCCCCGCCCCAGTCCTGCCTCATAAGCTAACAGGAGATTACGGGTTACCTTCCTCCCTGCTTCCGAGGTATCACAACCTAGATTAATCGAAGAAAAAGGCACCTGAGATCCCGCCCGGGAGTGCATGCTGTTCAAGTTATATACCAAAGCCTCCATGGCCTGGTATGTCTCTTCTTCACTGGCATTTTCTACAAACGGAGCCATATCCCGGTCAAAAAAGGGAAACGATTGACCTCCATACATGTCGTTCTGCGAACTCTGTAGGATAATCGCCGCTAAGGCCGTTGCCGATGCCGGACGTTTGGGGGGCCTGATGTAGCCATGCCCATTGTTAAACCCCGCAGCAAGTATGTCTCCTAAAGGCAGCTGCAAACAATTCAAGGTCTTCTTGTAGAAATCAAGATCATGGATGTGTATATCACCTTCCCGGTGCGCCTGGGAGAATTCTGGAGGCAATACCCGGTTGAGGTAGTATTGCTTGCTGGCCGCACTGGCTATCTGCAGCATCTTGGCACTCGGACTGTTACCTACATTGGCATTTTCGCGGCTGGTTTCCTTGAGGATTTCTTCGACCACGTCCATGAGATCCGACTTGGCTTCCCGGTACCGAGTGCGCTGATCCCGATACAGAATGTAGGCTTTGGCTGTCTTGGCATGCCCGTGTTCGATAAGGACTTTCTCAACAATATCTTGAACGTCCTCTACTGTGAACACTTCTCCTTGATACTTTTGTCCCAAAACCCGCATTACTTCTAAAGTAAGTTCCAAAGATTTTTGTCTGTCTTCCCCACCCACAGCCTGAGCTGCTTTGAATATGGCCTCCGTTATCTTTGAAGGATCAAAAGGAACCTCTCTCCCGTCTCTCTTCTTGATTTTGGTAAACACTTATCTTTCCTCCTCTGTAGACGTTCCTCGCTGCAGTTGCTCGATGGTCTGTATGAACCCGTCCAGATCTGCAAACTCGCGATATACCGAAGCAAACCTGACATAAGCCACTTTATCGAGGCTTCTAAGCTCGTCCATGACTTTTTCGCCAATAACCATACTGGTAACTTCACGGTCGTACTTGTCTCTCAGTTCCCTTTCAATATCTCCTACAACCCTCTCTATATCTTCCATGGTTACCGGTCTCTTCTCGCACGCCTTTAATATTCCAGCTGCTAGCTTGTCCCTGCTGAACTGCTCCCGATTCCCGCCTTTCTTAACGACGAGAAGTGGAGTAACCTCGATTCTCTCATACGTTGTAAAGCGGCGTTTGCAGTTAGAACACTCCCTTCGTCTTCGTATGCTCTCTCCGTCATCACTATATCGAGATTCGATCACCCGGCTCTCCATTTCTCGGCAATACGGACATTTCATCCGCTTTCCTCCCCCACATATTGTGTATAAACACATTTCGCACCCTATATCTCGTATTATATAATCATCTTTTCACTTTGAACAGGAAAAAATTGTCGATGTTAGCCTCGAGTTCAAGAAAAGAAACCCTGTTTTTGACAGGGTTTCTTTGTTGAATGAATCTCCATAGAGATATCAGGCGCATAGTAGTTTCTGATCAAGAAAGAAGATGATCTCCCAGCTCGACCAGAATAACATCTCGCCCTATTTTGCTTATTTTTTCCCAAGGAACAACCACGTTTTCTCTACGGGAAAAAAAGCCCAACCACCTGCTGGGGCCAGGTAAAACGATAGCCGTTACCCTACCTTTCTCAATGTCAAGGTCGATGTCTATGATACAGCCCAGCTTTTTCCCGTCTAAAACGTTAATCACCTCACGGGTTCTGAGTTCTGATATCTTGACCAAGCGCCTCACCTCTATAATTTTCCTGTACCTGATTCTAATATATGAGAAACAAACCTATTATGTGATAACAAAGCAAAAAAAGAGCCGCCATCAGGCAGCTCATTCTTATCCCCAACCAGGCTTCTACAAACCCGGTTTTAACGCCTTCAATTCTCAGCAGTTCAGCAGTACCGTTGAAGATGTAACGCGTTGTCCGCTGTTACGTGGGTTTGTATTAGATTATAGGGAGAAAAAGCCTCCTCGTTACGCCAGTAATAAACCGCGAGCGGAATCACCAAGAACAGCATTGCGGCAACTATCAAGAGTGCTAGTAATTGCCTAGTCACGCTGAATCCTCCTCTCTTGACCCTTTTTAGATATATTTTTTCATGTGTTTTAGAGCAGCTTTTTCGAGGCGCGAAACTTGAGCCTGGGAAATGCCTATTTCCTCTGCTACCTCCATTTGAGTCTTCCCTTCGAAAAACCGCAAGGTTAAAATCAGCTTTTCCCTTTCGGATAATTTCTTCAAGGCTTCCCTAATCGAAATACCCTCTAACCAAAGCTCATCAGTGGTTTTGTCATCGCTGATCTGGTCCATGACCAGAATGGGATCGCCCCCGTCGTTGTATATAGGTTCAAAAAGGGATACCGGTTCCTGAATAGCGTCTAGAGCAAAAACCACTTCTTCTTGAGAAACTTCCAAGCGATCTGCTATTTCCGCTATCGTAGGTTCTCTGGACTTTTCCGCCAACAGTTGTTCTCTCACCTGTAATGCTTTGTAAGCTACATCCCTTAAAGACCGTGATACCCTGACCGGGTTATTATCCCTCAAATACCTCCGAATCTCGCCTATGATCATGGGGACGGCATAGGTAGAAAATCTTACGTTCTGTTCCAAATCGAAGTTGTCTATGGCTTTTATCAAACCTATACAGCCTACCTGAAAAAGGTCATCTACATATTCGCCACGGTGGTTAAACCTTTGAATAACGCTTAAAACCAACCTTAGATTGCCCCGAATCAGCTCTTCCCGGGCCTGGCGATCGTTCTGCTTGACCCGTAAAAACAGGTCTCGCATGCGCTCGTTTTTCAATACGGGGAGATTAGAAGTGTTAACACCACAGATCTCGACCTTATTTAGCAAGTGTACACCCCTTCCCCTTACATTGTCTTGATACTTCTTTTAGAGATTATTTGCTTTTGTTTCGCTGTTTATTCTCGAATTCGAAGAAACAAAAAAGGCTTGAACCTCTCAAGCCCTCTTTGAGTCGCGCTTATCTTGTTACGATTCACTCTATTTTTCGAATTTCGCGGCGAAGACGTTTTAAGATACGTTTTTCCAGTCGAGAGATATATGACTGCGAAATCCCCAAGATGTCCGCCACTTCTTTTTGCGTCTTTTCGTAACCGTCCTCTAAACCAAAGCGCAACTGGATAATTCTCTTTTCTCGGGGAGGGAGCCTGAGTATGGCCTGAGACAAGAGCTTCTTCTCAACCTCCTCTTCTATGGTCTTGTATATCATATCACCATCTGTTCCCAGCACGTCTGAGAGCAAGAGTTCGTTTCCGTCCCAGTCCACGTTCAGCGGTTCATCCAGTGAAACCTCAGCCCTGGTCTTCAGGTTGCGCCGCAGGTACATCAGAATCTCGTTTTCTATACAACGGGAAGCATAAGTGGCCAATTTGATGTTCTTTCGGGGTTCGAAAGTATTCACTGCCTTAATCAAGCCTATGGTTCCTATAGAAACCAGGTCCTCGATGTTTATACCGGTATTCTCAAACTTTTTTGCTATGTAAACTACCAAACGCAGGTTATGTTCGATCAGAGTACTCTTGACACCGTTATCACCTTGTTCTAACCTCTGCAACAGGGTGCTTTCCTCTTCCGAGCTCAAAGGTGGGGGCAAGATTTCGGTGCTGCCTACATAATAGACGTACCCGGCAAGTCTCCTCGCTATAACCTTCGCCATCCACACTCTCAAGATACCAAGTAATCGGCCGAGCAAATTCCGCATCAACCCGTTTACCCCCTTTTCCTATTGCAGGATTTTGGATGGAAGGAGCATCTGAAATTTGTTGTCCGGGCTTAACTTGTCCCAGTGTATTCCTACCACAATGTTCTGCTGGTAAATAGGCCGCAAACCGGTATCTATCACCACGTTATCACAACGCAGCCCCGGCAATAGCCCGTGCTTCTTGCCGATAGAAGTGAATGGTATAAGCCGTAATCGGTTAGCCCAAACAGTTCCCGGCATAGCCCGCAAAAAGTCCTCGCCCTTAGCCACTCGGTCCAAGGCCTGTTTCACGTCCTCGGGCAAGCACGAACGCAACAGGCTGTATTCCATTACGATGACCGGCCTGCCTGTCAGTGGGTCACAAAGGTTGTTGCCCGTGTCCAGGAACCCATCTCCTTTACAGACAAATTGGTCGAAAGATACCTTCACCGGGAGACACACCAGGCGCGGTATAAACTTTTCCAGAAAATATTTCTCCCCTGCCCTTCCCAGGGTAAAAGCACACAGAATCCCTACCGCCAGCCACGCGTACGAAAATTGGAACCCCGATAAACTGCTTCCAATAAAATAAGACGAACCCATGACTGCCCCGGCAACAGCAAAGCTGACCCCATAGAAGCAGGCAAAGGCCCTCCAGAACTCCTTCCAGTTAGATGGGCAGAAAGCGAAAATCACTAGCAACGAAGATGCTATCCCCTTAACTGGTAACTGGTACCAAGGGCCAAGTTCGGGAAAGAGGTACCCTACGGCATATATTCCCCCAAAAACAGCAGCAGTCATAAGCCGCCGGTAGTTCACTGGTAAACCGACCAGTTTAGCCGTACTCCACAAGATAACAAAGTCCATTACGACATTTATCAAAAAGGTCAAGTCGGCGTATACGCACCTGCCCACCATCATCGAAAAGCACCTCTAACCGGCTCAAGACGAACCTTAGTCCGGGTACCTAATCATTAAATAACTATGAACATATGCCTGGATAAAGACCTCACTAATACCAGGAAAATTATACTATAGATGCTTATGGCAATATGTCATTATATGGTATTTGCCGATTATCCCCGCACGATAAAAACCCCTTGTTACAACAAATAGTAACAAGGGGTTCCTTGCTTCTATATTAAAGCCTTCTATGCAAGTACTCCTATCTTCTACATATGACACCGCTGGTTTTCACGAAGGTCTGTCTATACCGGTCAGGTCCCCTATCGCTCCTAACCTTTTCGCCGCAGGAAGGTCGGAATGTCGAGATCCGGAGGAGTGCCAAAGGATCTTGGATGTTCGTATCCCCCGATAGCCCCTCTATTCACGTTCCGTTCCGTATCAAAACCCGTGGCTATAACCGTCACCCTCACTTCATCCTGGAGGCTGTCATCCACTACCGCTCCAAAAATTATGTTGGCTTCCGGGTCGGCCGCTTGAGCTATGATTTCCGCTGCCTCGTTGACTTCGAACAGCGTCAAGTTCGAATCCCCGGTGATATTGAAAAGAACCCCTTTTGCCCCTTCAATCGATGTTTCTAATAAAGGGCTAGATATGGCTGCCCTGGCTGCCTCCGCTGCCCGGTTCTCTCCCCTGGCAATACCAATTCCCATTAGGGCCGAACCGGTTTCCATCATGATGGTCTTGACATCTGCAAAATCACAGTTGATGAGACCAGGAACCGCAATCAGGTCAGATATGCCCTGAACCCCTTGCCGTAAAATATCGTCGGCAATCCTGAAAGCTTCATTGATAGAAGTATGTTTATCGATAACCTGGAGAAGGCGATCGTTTGGTATAGTTATGAGACTGTCTACCTTGCTTTTCAACTCTGCAATGCCCTTTTCTGCTTGCCCGCCCCGCTTGCGTCCTTCGAACTGAAACGGCCTGGTTACTACCCCTACAGTTAAGGCTCCTGCTTCCTTGGCCAGCTGAGCCACGACTGGAGCCCCTCCGGTGCCAGTACCTCCACCCATTCCTGCGGTTACAAACACCATGTCTGCCCCCTGCAAAGCCTTCTTGATTTCGTCGGCGCTTTCTTCTGCTGCTTTTTTGCCTATCTCAGGGTTCGCTCCTGCTCCTAATCCCTTGGTCAACTTCTCTCCAATTTGAATCTTCTTTTCCGCCTTGGACAGGTATAAAGCCTGGGCATCGGTGTTTATCGCAATGAACTCAACCCCTTTCAGCCCGGCTTCGATCATTCTGTTTATAGCGTTGTTGCCTCCCCCGCCGATCCCGATAACTTTGATATCGGCGTATTGTTGAATCTCCACATCCAATTCCAGCACCACTCGTGAACCTCCTATCTGAACAGATCTTTGAACCACAGAATAACTCTACCCAGCCAGCTTCCCAACAACAACTCCTCATCCAGGTTTACGTCAGAAGCAGAATTCTTCAAATCATACAACAGAGCACCTAAAACAGCAGCATATTGTCCCTGCTTAAACTCTCCGTTGATAAATCTCGTGTTTTCTGGCAAACCAACCCTAGCTGGGATATGTAAGTATTCTTCGACCGACCTAGTAATTCCTCTTAGATTAGAAGTTCCCCCAGTTAAAACTATTCCTCCAGGAGGAACCCCTATTACCCCTGCGCGGAATAGTTCCCCCTGTACTATCTCCAACATCTCTTCTATCCTTGGCTGAATTATGGAAGCAACAAACTTCTCTGATACCTGTCGACTTGCTTGCCCGTTAATATTAGATACCTCTATTATTACGTCTTCTCTTGCTGCATCCACACTGCTGCATCCGTGCTGTTCCTTAATACGGTTCGCTTCCTCGAGATTAGTCCTCAATCCAACTGCCAGATCCCTGGTTATATGCTCTCCTCCCACCGGGATGATCGAGCTGAAAACCAATCCTCCTTGTTCGTAGATCGAAATATCCATGGTACCCCCGCCGATATCCACCAAGACAACGCCCATTTCCTTCTCTGCGGGGGAAAGAACTGACTCGGCCGCCAAGAGCGTGTTCAGGGTCAGTTCTTTTACCTTCAAACCGGCGCGTCCCACGGCTTTCATAAGGTTCTGGACTGCGGTGGTCGCTGCCGTCACCAGAACAGCTTCTACCTCCAGCCTGCTCCCGGCCATACCCACCGCATCCGTTACACCCTCGTAACCGTCAACAATGAATTGTCGCGGTAACAAATGAATTATTGAACGATCAGGCGGAATAGCAATCATCTTAGCAGCATGAACCACGCGTTCAACGTCTTCCTGCACAATCTCGTTGCCAGGATGACCTACAGCCACTACCGCCCGGTTAGGAATTGTAGCAATATTGGCTCCAGAAAACCCCACGCGTGCACTGGCGATATTTATGCCACACATCCTTTCCAGATCATTGAGGCAACGGTCTATAGCCCTCGATGTGCTGTCTATGTCTATAACATTCCCCCTGCGCAAACCAAACGAAGGAACCTCGCATATCCCTAAAACATCAACAGCCCCGTCATAAGAAACCTGGCCGGCGGCCCCGGCTACTTTGGTAGTGCCCACATCCAATCCGACTAATATCTTCCGGTAGGATTTCTTAGCCATGAAAACCTCCACCAAAACATGACTAAGTCATTATTACCACACAGAATAAGATTTTCCTTTTTTTGGTGAAACTTTTTATCACCATTTTTTAAGGAGATATCGACGAATAATAGCCAGATTCTGGAATATCCTTACGCCAAATGCTACAACCGCTGCCAGATACAGCTCTACCCCCAAACGATCCCCCAGGTACGCCAACCCTGCGGCCAGCAGGATGTTGATAAAAAATCCACTCACAAAAACGATGTTGTCGAAAACATCCTCCATGTAAGCCCTTATGCCTCCGAAGACAGAGTCAAGGGCGGCTAAGATGGCAATAGACATATACTTTGCATAAAGAAAGGGTATAAAAACCGGCATCTGTAGCCCTATAAATATCCCGAACAACAGGCAAAACAGTATCAACACCCACATCGTTTATTCCGCCTTTGCATCATGATTTGGTCTGGGGTACTGCATACTGGAAATTGAGCGGACCTTTGTAGGCCGGTATCTCTATGGTTTGCATGACCTTAACCTGGCTCTTTATCCCCCACGTCTCCAATGTTTCCAGCCACCCGCCTTTCATTCGTATGGAACTTTCTAGCAGTTGGGGATCGCCAATAGCCTTGATCACAAAAGGAGGAGCAATTTTTGTAGTGTTCACCAAAATCGTCGGTCCCGCGCACCTTATTTCTGAGTTACTTACCAAACGCTGGTCGTTGACTGCTATAGCCTCAGCCCCGCCGGCTCTGAGCTCATTGACTAGCCGCAACAGATCCTCATCATGGACCAGATATAGGTTAGGATTATCCGTAGGCTGCAACGGCTGAGAACTGTCAGTCAAGGTCACGATTATCCCTGGGCCTTTTACCGGCACCAATCCGGCTAAAACATTCGCCCTCGTCAGCTCCTCGGTGAGCGCATTGATAGCCTGGTCTCGTTTGTTGGTTTGCGCCAATTTTTCTCTTAAGGAAGCCAGTTCGTCGGCTAACGCGTCTCTTTCTTTTGTAATCTTCTCCAGTTGTTCTGTGAGGTCCTGGGCTCTCGCCGTGGAGATATTGTTCGGATTAGCGGCCGTAGTCTTAAACTGAACAGCCAGCATAAACCCCAGGATGATGCAAACCAAGGCAACCGAAGCAATTGATTCCTTTTTCAATACTACTCGCCCCCACTACCTGTACTTCGCGACTGGCTGTCCCTTAAAGCGAAGATCCACGTAAGCTAAGGCCTCACCGGGGCTCAACTCTTGTTCCATCTCCAGCACTTGATCTATCATCCTTACCTTTTCCGACAGCCGATCGGTGTGGCCAAATCGAATCTCCGTACCGCGAAGAGTATAAATGTAAACCTGATTGTCTTTCCTGCAGTGAAACTCAGATATCTGGCTTAGCTGAAGCTCAGAGAGGTTATTTACAATATCCCGAACTGCACCTATCGCATCTTCATTCAATCTTTGTCCAATACTGATTTTGGGGGGAATTCCTTCCATTGTAATTACTGGGCATGACACGGTCTGAATCGATTCTGTTCGGTCGATAAATACCCCACAATCATCGATGATCCAAAAGGTCTCGCCTGCGGGCACGACCGCCCACGGTTTGCGCTCCACAACCTTGATCTCTATGCGATTAGGAAGATGACGGACCACTTTCGCGTCTTTGATCAGGGGATGTATCTTAACCGCTTGCTCAGCTCGAGCCGGGTCAATCTGAAAAATATTGGTGTCAGCTACTATTCCTGATAAAGCCTTGATTTCCCCTGCCATCACCACCTTGTTCCCTGTAACGGCCACCTCCTTAACCGAAAAAAGAGAGCTGTGGATCAGGGAATAAAAGGCGACTAAAGCCAAAAACAAAAACAAAGAGATGCTCATAGCTCTCTTTACCACCAATTTTCGAAGGGACATCGCTCACACCCCATCTGAATTATAACAAAAATCTACAGTGGCATAAACGATAAGAACAGATAATGATCCGCGGTTGCTTGCGAACAAACAACGCCTTAGTCTTAGTCTCGGGCCCGCAGTAACCTCATGCTGTTAAGAGTCACCAACAACGATGTCCCCGTATCTCCAGCCACCGCCAGCCACATGGTCAACCATCCCGGTATTACCAGCAACAAGATGATCCCTTTTAATAATAAGGAAAATGCTATATTTTGCCGAATGATACTCACGGCTTTTCGGCTCAGCTTCACCGTATAGGGTAACTTTAAGAGATCATCGGCCATTAAGGCAATATCGGCCGTTTCTAAAGCAGCATCGGTTCCTGCCGCGCCCATTGCGATGCCCACTGTCGACGCCGCCATGGCCGGAGCATCGTTCACCCCATCGCCTACCATCGCCACTTTACCATATTTGGCCAAAAGGTCTCTGATAACGTCCAGTTTCCCCTCGGGTAACAAGTCCGCTCTAAATTCGTCAATCCCTACCTCGCGACCAACAGCGCTTGCCGTAGATTCGTTGTCCCCGGTTAGCATCACCGTTTTCCTTATCCCTAGCTGTTTCAGTTTACTGACTGCCGCGCGGCTGTGTTCGCGCAAGGTATCCGCTGTCGCAATAAGCCCGAGGACTCTCTTATCATCTCCCACAATTATTACCGTTTTGCCACACGACTGCAACCTTGCAATGTCTTTTCGGGCTGCCGCAAGGCTAATCCCAAGTTCGGCAATGAAGCGTTCACTCCCGATGTGGTACCGCTTATCACCTATGTTTCCCTGTGCTCCCCGCCCTGGAACGGATCTAAACCCGCTAACGGCAGGCGCGTCAATTCCTGCGTCCTTGGCGTATTTCGTTATGGCCTCGCCTAAAGGATGCTCCGACCGCGCTTCAATAGCAGCTGCAACCTGGATTACTTCCTGAGCTGTGGCCGTTAGCGGAACCACATCAGTTACTCTCGGTTCTCCCACCGTCAAGGTGCCGGTCTTGTCAAAGGCAACAACAGAAAGAGTTCCGGCCTCTTCTAGGTAACCTCCACCCTTTATCAAGACCCCGTTTCTGGCCGCATTCCCCAACGCCGCCACTACAGCAACCGGAGTCGAGATGACAAGGGCACAAGGACAAGCGACCAGCAACATGGCCAAAGCCTCATACAGCCACTTGTTAAAAGGCTGGTGTAATCCCAAAGGGGGAACTATTGCAACCAGGATTGCTGCTGTTATGACGATTGGAGTATAGTAGCGGGCAAACCTATCTACTGTTTGCTGTGAAGGAGCCCGCTGGGTCTGCGCTTGTTCTACCAAACGGATGATCCTCGATACCGTGTTGTCCTGGGCAGCTCTGGTGACCTCAACCTCAAGAGCCCCCAATCCGTTAATACTTCCTGCTAAGACCTCATCACCGGGTTTCTTTTCCACCGGCACCGACTCTCCGGTTATGGCAGCTTGGTTGACAAAAGTAGTTCCCTCCAATATCCTGCCATCTACGGGCACACGCTCACCCGGGCGCACTATTACTACATCTCCAATCCGGATATCTTGCACTGACAGTACCTGCTCACGCCCGTCCCGCCGAACGACTGCCTCGTCGGGTGCGAGTTCCATCAATGCTCTGATTGAACTCCTGGTCTTTTCGAAAGTGTAACCCTGTAAAGTGTTACCGAGCGAGAACAAGAATACCACCGCTGCCGCTTCTTCCAGGCGCCCTATAGCGACCGCTCCCACGACGGCAATCAATACTAATACGTTCATGTCAAGTTCTCTGGCACTCCTGAGCACCGCCCAACCGTTCCGGGCAGGTAAATATCCCCCAAACAAGATGGCGACCAAATAAGCAGCACTTACTATCGAACCGGGCAGACCGAGAAGACCGAAAAATAATCCTATCGCTACCATAGTTCCGGATAAAACCGTTGGCAACGCATACTTACTAGTAGCAGTGTTTTGCCCGTCAAACCCTGACTTAAGCCCTTTATCTTCTAGCTTTGCCGTGTAACCCATAGCTTCAATGGTCTTTAGGATTTCTGGCAACGGTCCGCTGTGGTCAACCTCAACCTTGGAAAGGGCAAGGTTCACAATAGCCCTCTTGACACCGGGAATTCGCCTCAGACCGGCTTCCAGCTTGGCAGCACAATCCCCGCAATCGAGGCCGAAAATTCGAATAGTGCTGGTAATACCCTCGGTAAAAGCACCGGCGTTTGAACACTGCTCCGCCTTTGTTGTTGTGTATCCCAATTCACTTACTTTGGAGACTACCTGTTCAACCTCGATCAGAGCCGGGTCATACAGAAAAGCGAGCTTGCTGGAATTCACCAGTACCTTGGCGTTAATTACCCCGGGCAACCCTTTAACTGCCTGCTCTACCCTGGCCGCACAATCAGGGCAGTCTATTCCCCTGACATAGATGTCGGCCGAAAACGCAGCATCTGGAATTGTTACAGCTTTGTCCATGAGCCTGTCCTCCGTTCTAAAGATACTTAGCGCTACTTCGGCGTCTCATCATGGCATCGAGAACGAATTCACTCGGTGACGTGCTCCAACCCTTGCTGGAAAAGCTTTTCCACATGTTTGTCTGCCAGCGAGTAATAGACTACTTTTCCCTCCCGGCGAAACCGGACCAGCTTCTGGGTGCGCAGAAGCCTCAGTTGATGAGAAACAGCGGACTCGGACGCGCCGATCACCGCCGCCAAATCGCACACACACAATTCCCTTCTTGACAGCGCGTAAAGCAATTTGACCCTCGTGGGATCTCCCAAAGCCCTGAAGACTTCTGCTAGCGCGTGGCTTACCTCCTCGGTTATCATCTCGCTCCGTACTTCCCTTACCGTGTCTTCATGAATACAATCGCTTTCGCAAAACTCTATTGATTCTCGCACCACCCTGTCCTCCCTCTGATTGGCCCCCGAAACCCTTCGTCCTTTTTTGTTATGTTCATATGAACAATTATTCATATTACAATTACACCTTAGCCCCGCTTTTACTATTTGTCAATAAGGAATCTAAGAATTACATGAAGAAGGAAGGCTTGTCTTCTTGGAGAATACCATAGCAAGGTTAGTTTGACGCCCTAAGAAACCTTGATACCGTGGATCGGAAGGCACGCCACACGCAATTTCTCAAAAGGGAGGTTACTTAGTTTTGAGAAGCAAACCAAAGGTCTTGTTCCTGTGTACCCAAAACTCAGCCCGTTCTCAGATGGCCGAAGCTCTAATGCGCCACATGTATGGGGATCGTTTTGATGTCTTCAGCGCTGGAACCAACCCCGGGGTTGTTAATCCCTATGCCATCAGGGCTATGCAGGAGTTGGGGGTAGACATGTCCAGCCACCGATCAAAAAGCGTGGATGAGTTCATGGACCAGGATTTCGATTACGTAGTTACTGTGTGTGACAACGCTCGAAAAAACTGTCCTTTCTTTCCAGGTAAGAATGTGATTCACCGGGCTTTCCGAGATCCGGCCGCAGCTAAAGGCACCAAGGAAGAAGTCATGGCGGTATTCCGGCAGATTAGAGATGAAATACAAAGCTGGCTCAAAGAACAGTTTGGGCAGTAAACAGCTCAAGAACCTGTACAGCAAGCGACGAATCAGAAACTGTTTGGGGGAGGGATTCGACCCTTTTGCTGCTACCCTTCATCCCTGTTTATGTCAGCCCCCAAACTCCTCAGTTTTTTCTCTAGGTTCTCGTAACCCCGGTCGATGTGAAAAGGTTTTTCTACTATAGTCTCCCCTTCAGCAGCTAACCCTGCCAACACCAGAGCTGCGCCAGCCCTCAGGTCTGTAGCTTCCACCCTAGCGCCGGTCAGTTTTTTCTTTCCTTGCACAACGGCTACCCTGCCTTCTACCCGTATATCTGCCCCCATTCTTCTCAATTCGTCCACGTGCATAAACCGATTTTCAAAAACAGTCTCAACTATAACGCTGGTCCCTTCCACTGTTGCCAACAGCGCCATCATCTGCGGTTGCATGTCGGTCGGGAACCCAGGAAAAGGAAGGGTCTTGATATCGACCGGCCTTAGTTTGTGCCCTCCTCGCACTCTTATCCCACCGTTGCACCGAATTACATTTACTCCTGATTCCATCAATTTGGCTAGTACCGGTTCTACGTGCTCTACCACCACATTGTCGATGAGAACATCGCCATTAGTTATGGCAGCTGCTACCATGAATGTGCCAGCTTCGATCCGGTCAGGAATCACATCGTATTCAACTCCTCCTAGGCTGCCCCCACCTTCTATGCGAATGGTGTCAAGCCCTGCCCCGCGAATCTTAGCTCCCATTCGGTTGAGAAAACTCTGCAGGTCCACTATCTCCGGTTCCCTAGCAGCGTTACGTATAATGGTGGTGCCTTCAGCCCCAACCGCAGCCATCATGATGTTCTCCGTCGCCCCAACGCTGGGAAAATCGAGCAGCACTTCCCTTCCTTTCAGGCAAGTCGCCTCAGCTTCTATATACCCCCTATCTTCGTTCACTTCACATCCCAGCAACCTAAAGCCCTTTATGTGCAAATCCATAGGCCGGCTTCCTATCGCGCACCCCCCGGGATAGGAAACCTTAGCCTTTCGAAACCTTCCCAACAACGCCCCCATCACTAGATTGGAAGCCCTCATCTTGCGGGTCAAAGCCTCAGGCAGTTCGCAACAATCTACTGAACGCGGATTAATAATTAGACTATCGTTTTCTCGTTTCACCTTAGCCCCTAGTTTCTTTAAAACCTCTTCCATTACCCGGACATCTTCTAAACTAGGCACGTTATGGAGGACACACTCATCGGTGCTAAGTAAACAAGCTGCCATTATCGGAAGAGTTGAATTCTTGGACCCGCTTACAGTAACACTCCCTTTTAAGCCTTTCCCTCCCTTGACCACAATCCTGGCCAATCGACTGCACCTCCGCTAAGCTCATGCTTGCGGGATCAGTTGACTCAATTCCTGCACCAGCTTAACTCCAGTCTGCCAGATATCCCCCGCGCCCATGGTAATTACCAAATCATCTGACTTCAACTGCTTGGCCACATAGTCGACTACCTCGTTTTTCGCCGGGATGTACACCGCATTGCATCCCTCAGCCACTGCTGACTTGTAGATAAGTTCACCGGTAACTCCAGGAATAGGTACTTCTCCCGCCCCGTAAACGTCAGTGATGATCACCATATCTGACCCTTGAAACGCCGGACCGAATTGGTGACCCAGCAATTTTGTCCTGGTATACCGGTGAGGTTGAAAGATAACAATAAGGCGGCTTCTATGAAACTGACGAGCCGCAAGAATCGTAGCCTTTATCTCGGTAGGGTGGTGGGCGTAATCATCGATTACGGTTATTCCGTTAAGTTTGCCTACAACCTCGAAACGTCTCTTGGCCCCCAAAAAACCCCCCAAGGCCCTCGTTATCCCTTCGAAATTAACCCCCACCTCACATCCTACGGCGATAGCAGCCATGGCATTAAGCACATTGTGAATCCCTGGTACCTTGAGATACACGTCTCCCAGCATCTGCCCCCGGCAATAGGCTTTGAAAGCCGAACCGATACCACAAGCTCTGATTTCGCGGCAGAAATAATCACTGTTGTCGTCAAATCCATAATAGACGAGACGAGCCCGGCTTTTCTGTTTGAGCCCTGCCAGAAATCTGTCTCCCGAAAACAAAACTGCAAACCCTTCAGGTAAAACCTGGTTTACAAACTGTTGGAAAGCGGACCGAATGTTTTCCTCTGATTGGTAATAATCCAGGTGATCATCCTCAACATTAGTCACGACGGCGACGTGAGGGTGAAGGCGAAGAAACGAAGCGTCACTTTCGTCGGCCTCAGCCACGAACAACTCTCCCCGCCCCAATTTAGCGTTGACAAGGCTTCGCTGCATCTGGCCTCCGATGATAAAAGTCGGATCCAAACCGTTGTCTTCGAGCACCAACGAGATCATGGAAGTAGTCGTAGTCTTACCGTGGGCTCCTGCTATGGCTATTCCTCGGTATTTATTCGAGAGTAACGCCAGCATCTCACCCCTTTTGATGACAGGAATGCCCAACCGTTTGGCAGCCTGAATCTCGGGGTTATCAGGCGGTATAGCGGAAGACACCACTACCAGCTCCGTTTTCGGCGAAAGAAAACCCTCGGCATGCCCTGTATATACCTTTATGCCTCTTTCCTCTAAGATTTTGGTCACTTCACTTTTGCGCAGGTCTGATCCGGATACACAGGCTCCCATCTCGTGCAAAACTACGGCAATACCGCTCATCCCTGCCCCACCTATGCCTACCATATGAATCCGTTTCCCTGTGACGGTCACTTCGTTTCATCTCCTTCAAGATACGGATTAACCTATTCTGCTAGATTTTCAATGTGATTTTCAATGTATAGTATGCGAAACTAATAGAAATGGTTACAGTAAACTTGTCCT
>NZ_JABUEX010000158.1:0-2238 GCF_013314835.1 Syntrophothermus sp. | reverse complement strand
TTTGCACCTTGAAAACTGCACAGAGTGGGTAGAAATCGTCGAGCTTTAAGTAAGAGGTCAAGCTACAAAGGGCGCATGGTGGATGCCTTGGCGCCGGGAGCCGAAGAAGGGCGTGGCAAGCGACGAAATGCCTCGGGTAGCCGCAAGCAGGCGTTGATCCGGGGGTGCCCGAATGGGGGAACCCACCAGGGGTAATGCCCTGGTATCCTTGTCTGAATAGATAGGGCAAGGAGGGGAACCGCGGGAACTGAAACATCTTAGTACCGCGAGGAGAAGAAAGAAGTATCGATTCCCTGAGTAGTGGCGAGCGAAAGGGGAGGAGCCCAAACTCATGGCATGTAAGCCTGCAGGCGTTGTGTCATGGGGGTTGCAGGGGTTACCGTAGGATATCTGCAGGTATCCTGATGGCAGGTGTAAGGTCTAGCTGAAGAGGTCTGGAACGGCCCACCATAGGTGGTGATAGTCCAGTAGGCGAAAGGCCGAAGCCGCCATGGGTAGCCTCCTGAGTACCACGGGGCACGAGGAACCCCGTGGGAAGCTGGGAGGACCACCTTCCAAGGCTAAATACTACCCGGCGACCGATAGTGAACTAGTACCGTGAGGGAAAGGCGAAAAGAACCCCGGGAGGGGAGTGAAATAGAACCTGAAACCGTGTGCCTACAAACAGTGGGAGGACCATCGCATGCGCTTAGCGCAAGGCGGGTCTGACCGCGTACTTTTTGTAGAACGGACCGGCGAGTTACAGTATGTGGCGAGGTTAAGCGGTAAAACGCGGAGCCGTAGCGAAAGCGAGTCTTAAAATGGCGTCAAGTCGCATGCTGTAGACCCGAAACCGGGTGATCTATCCATGGCCAGGGTGAAGCGGGGCTAATCCCCCGTGGAGGCCCGAACCACGTTGTCGTTGAAAAGGCATGGGATGAGCTGTGGATAGGGGTGAAATGCCAATCGAACCCGGAGATAGCTGGTTCTCTCCGAAATAGCTTTAGGGCTAGCCTTGGGAGATGACTTGTGGAGGTAGAGCACTGATCGGGCTAGGGGGCCTGAAAGCTTACCGAACCCTTTCAAACTCCGAATGCCACAAGTTTATCCCAGGAGTCAGACTGTGGGCTCTAAGGTTCATAGTCGAGAGGGGAAAAGCCCAGATCCAAGGCTAAGGTCCCATAGTATGGGCTAAGTGGGAAAGGATGTGGGGTCGCTAAGACAGCCAGGATGTTGGCTTAGAAGCAGCCATTCATTCAAAGAGTGCGTAATAGCTCACTGGTCAAGTGGTCCTGCGCCGAAAATGTATCGGGGCTGAAGCCCATCACCGAAGCCTGGGAGATAGCCGAAAGGCTATCTGGTAGGAGAGCGTTCCCTGGCGAGCGAAGCCAGACTGGAAAGACTGGTGGACGGCAGGGAAGAGAGAATGCCGGTATAAGTAGCGACAAGGCAAGTGAGAATCTTGCCCGCCGAAAGCCTAAGGTTTCCTGAGGAAGGGTCGTCCTCTCAGGGTAAGTCGGGGCCTAAGCCGAGGGCAGATGCCGTAGGCGATGGAGGATCGGTTGATATTCCGATACCACCTCAAGGCCGACCATGGGGTCTTGTGCGAATGTGTGTGGTTTTGGCTACAGGCAGGAGTGCAAGGTTCCCAAGCGATGGGGTGACGCAGAAGGGTAGGCAATCAGGCGACTGGAAGTGCCTGTCCAAGGGTGTAGGAGGCGGCAGAAGGCAAATCCGTGCCGTGTTAACTCTGAGGCCTGATGGGGATGCGAAATAATAGTAGCGGAACTTGTCGAACCCAAGCTGCCAAGAAAAGCCTCTAGCGAGGACTTGAGGTGCCCGTACCGCAAACCGACACAGGTAGGCGAGGAGAGAATCCTAAGGCGCGCGAGAGAACCCTCGTTAAGGAACTCGGCAAAATGACCTCGTAACTTCGGGAGAAGAGGTGCCCTGAGTAGCGTGGCATGAAAAGCTTTATGCTGCGCGAGAGGGCCGCAGAGAAATGGCCCAAGCGACTGTTTATCAAAAACACAGGTCTCTGCTAAGTCGAAAGACGACGTATAGGGGCTGACGCCTGCCCAGTGCCGGAAGGTTAAGGGGAGGGCTTAGCTGCAAGGCGAAGGTCTGAACCGAAGCCCCGGTGAACGGCGGCCGTAACTATAACGGTCCTAAGGTAGCGAAATTCCTTGTCGGGTAAGTTCCGACCCGCACGAATGGCGTAACGACTTGGGCGCTGTCTTGACGGGGGGCTCGGCGAAA
>NZ_JABUEX010000044.1:0-17269 GCF_013314835.1 Syntrophothermus sp. | reverse complement strand
ACCAAGGACTAATCAGCTTGTATGAGACATATCGGAAACTCTGTAGTGTTTCATGAACCGCCGTATACCGAACGGTACGTACGGTGGTGTGAGAGGACGGGGGTTAGCCGCCCCCTCCTACTCGATTTCAAGCGAGGTAGAGGATTATGGTCTTGGGCTTTTTAAAGAAGGTATTAGATGCGAACGAACGGGAGGTCAAACGGCTGTGGCATATTGTTGAGGAAGTTAACAGCCTGGAGCCTCAGGTGCAGGCCTTAAGCGATGACGGGCTGGCGGCTAAAACCTTAGATTTTAAGAGGAGACTGGAGAATGGAGAGACTCTTGACGATATATTACCTGAAGCCTTTGCGGTAGTGAGGGAGGCGTCCAGGCGTACCCTGGGGATGAGGCACTTTGATGTTCAGATTTTGGGCGGGATAGTCCTGCACCAGGGGCGTATCGCAGAGATGAAAACCGGTGAAGGTAAGACCCTGGTAGCTACTTTGCCGGCATATCTCAATGCCCTCACCGGGCGGGGAGTCCACATAGTGACCGTGAACGATTACTTGGCTTCTCGCGACGCGGAGTGGATGGGGCCAATTTACCGCAGCCTCGGGCTTTCCGTAGGGTTAGTGGTCCACGGACTGAACCATGAAGAAAAGCAGCGGGCATACCGGGCCGATGTTACTTATGGTACCAACAACGAATTCGGTTTCGATTACCTGCGGGACAACATGGTTACCACTCCCGAACACAAGGTGCAGAGGGAACGCTATTACGCCATCGTGGACGAAGTAGACTCGATTCTCATCGACGAGGCGCGAACTCCGCTCATAATTTCAGGGGAAGCGGATAAGCCGACTGATCTGTATTACAAAATCGCCAAATTCGTGCCCAGGCTGAAGCCAGAGGTAGATTACAAGGTGGATGAAAAGGCTCACCTGGTAACCTTGACCGACGAAGGGGTGGCCAAGGTCGAAAAATACTTCGGCATCGAAAACCTGGGTGATGATAGGTACATGGAACTGGCTCATCATGTGAACCAGGGACTGAAGGCGCACGCCTTGATGAAGCGGGACCGGGACTACGTCGTGAAGGATGGCAAGGTCATCATCGTGGACGAGTTTACGGGGAGGTTGATGTTCGGGCGCCGGTACAGCGACGGCCTGCACCAGGCCATCGAAGCCAAGGAAGGCGTCAAGATTGAAAGGGAAAGCCAGACTTTGGCTACCATTACATTCCAAAATTATTTCCGCCTGTACGAAAAACTGGCAGGGATGACTGGAACGGCGGCTACGGAAGAGGAAGAGTTTCGCAAGATCTACGGGATGGACGTGGTGGTGATTCCCACCCACAAGCCGATGATTCGCGTCGATCTTCCTGACTTTATTTACCGTACTGAAGAAGGTAAATTCCAGGCAGTCGTAGAAGATATTGTCGAACGGTACCGAAAAGGGCAGCCGGTGCTGGTAGGGACCATTTCAATTGAAAAATCGGAAAGGCTCAGCAGTATGCTATCCCGGCGCGGGGTCCCCCACCAGGTTTTAAACGCCAAACACCACGAAAAAGAGGCCCAGATCATCGCCCGGGCCGGGCAGAAAGGGACCGTAACCATTGCAACCAATATGGCTGGTCGAGGGACGGACATCGTGCTGGGAGAAGGCGTGGCCGAGCTGGGAGGGCTCTACGTTTTGGGGACCGAGAGGCATGAAGCCCGCCGCATAGACAACCAGCTGCGGGGTCGTTCCGGGCGCCAAGGAGACCCGGGGGAATCGCGGTTCTACGTCTCCCTGGAGGACGACCTGATGCGTCTTTTCGGTTCGGAGAGCATCGAGGGCTTAATGGACCGGCTGGGGATGGATGATTCCGTACCTATTGAAAACAAACTGGTTTCCAGGGCTATTGAGAACGCTCAGAAGAAAGTGGAGAGCCGGAATTTCGAGATCCGTAAGCATGTTCTGGAGTACGATGATGTCATCAACCAGCAGCGTGAAGTTATATACGCGGAACGCGACAAGGTGCTCTATGGAGAAGACCTGACCGAAACTGTGATATCTATGATGGAAGACGTGGCTGAGCTGATTGTGGACCGATTCGCGGGTGAGGAGAAATACGCGGACGGGTGGGATTTGGCGGGGCTCTTTAATTACGTGGAGCGCAACTACATCCCGGAACCGGATTTTGGACCCGAGGAATTTAAGGGCATGACCCGGGATGACGTGGTTTCGTTCTTAAAGGAAAAGGGACGCCTGTTTTACGAAAAGCGCCGGTCCGAGATGGGCGACGAGACCATGCAGGCTCTGCAAAAGGTTTTGTTGCTCCGCATAATCGACGACAAGTGGATGGACCACATCGATGCCATGGACCAGCTACGGCACGGTATAGGCCTCAGGGCTTACGGGCAACGGGATCCGCTGGTTGAGTATAAATTCGAAGCTTATAACGCGTTTCAGGATATGGTTGCCAGTATTAAAGAAGATGTTGTCAGGTATGTGTTCCGGGTTAAGGTGGTCAGCCAGCCCCGGGAAAGGGTGACGGTTGAAAGCCGGGAGCAGGAGGGCGGCCGTAAGCCGGTGCGGTCTTCGAAGATCGGGCGCAACGACCCGTGCCCTTGCGGCAGCGGTAAAAAGTATAAGAAGTGTTGCGGGAGAGGAGTTGGCTGATGGATCTCACTTCGCTGATCGGACTTATTATAGGCCTTGCCGGTCTTATCCTAGGGTTCGTTTTAGAAGAGGGAAAAGTGGGGATGTTGCTGAAGGAGACCGCTGCTCTCATCGTCTTTGGCGGTACCATAGGCGCAGTCACCGTCAGCTTCAGCTCCGAGGAGTTAAAGACCATTCCGTATTTTTTGAAGGTTGTGTTTACCAATAAAAAAATAGAATTTGGAGAAACCATCGACCAGTTGGTACAGGTAGCGGATAAAGCGCGGCGAGAAGGACTTTTGAGCCTCGAAACCCAGCTCGAGGAATTGGAAAACGAGTTTATGCGCCGCGCGCTGCAGCTGGTCATCGATGGCACTGATCCAGAGCTTACCCGCAACATGTTGGAGATGGAAATCGAGGCCTTCGAGAAGCGGCAAAAACTCGGGGTCGATATTTTCAACGCCGCCGGAGGTTTTGCTCCGACTATGGGAATAATAGGAACGGTCATGGGACTGGTGCAGGTCTTGAGTAATGTCAGCGAGCCAGACAAACTAGGAGGAGCCATTGCGGTGGCTTTCATCGCCACCCTGTACGGTATTTTTTCCGCCAACATTTTATGGATTCCGTTTGCCGGCAAGATAAAGGTCAAGACGGAAAAAGAAGTCAAGCTCATGGAGTTGGTTCTTGAGGGCGTGCTTTCGGTGCAGGCAGGGGAGAATCCCCGGGTTATCAGGGAGAAACTCATGACTTTCCTGGCGCCTGCGGAAAAACAAGCTATGTTTGAAGCCCAAAAGGCAGGGGTGGAAATGTAACATGGCCCGAAATTCTAAGAAAGAACAAGAAGGTGGTGAGGGTGGCCCCAGCATGGAGCGGTGGCTACTCACTTATTCTGACCTCATAACTTTGTTGATGATATTTTTCGTTGTAATGTACACCATGAGCCAGGTAGATGCCCAAAAGTTTCAGGCTTTAGCCAATTCTCTGAGCATGGTCCTATCCGGAAAGTCGATTTCTATTATGGAAACGCCTGGCCCTTCTGTGGTAGAAGGGAGAAGCGGGCAGATCATACGCGAGGGGCAGGGCGATACCCCTACCCTGCAGGGGAACCTCGAGGCCATTGAAAAGCAGCTTGCCGAATACATCAAAAGCGAAGAAGGCCTGGCGGGAAACATCGTTCTGATGGAGCAGGAGCGGGGCCTGGTCATAAGCTTGAAGGATACTCTGCTTTTTCCTAAAGGATCAGATGTTTTGACTCCCCGGGCACATGAAATAATACGTAAAGTGGGCGAGAGCCTGAAAACCATACCTAACTACGTAAGGGTAGAAGGACACACCGATGATCTGCCTATCAATACGCCAAAGTTTCCTTCTAACTGGGAACTCTCGGTCTTACGGGCCACCAATGTGGTGCATGTACTGGCCGGGGAGGTGGGTATTCCTCCCGATCGTCTTTCTGCTACGGGATACGGAGAGTATCGGCCTTTGATGCCCAACGACAGCGAGCCCAACCGGGCCATGAACCGTCGAGTGGATATAGTGATACTGAAACAGAAATACGATTACTTTGAACCGCCTCAGAGCGGAGAGTAGGGAAGGAGGGGCCTATAAATGCTTTCAGAAAACGCCTTAAACCTGGCTTGCGAAATCAAAAAGAGACTTGAAGAAATCGGAGGTTCTCTTTGACGTAGAAGGACTGAAGCACAGGATAAAACAACTGGAGGACAAAACCTGCCAACCCGGTTTTTGGGACGACAATCAGGAGGCCCAGAAGGTCGTTAAGGAGATGAGCGGGCTCAAGGAACGGGTAGACAGTTATGAATCACTTGTCCGCGAGATAGAGGACATCTCAGGGCTTTTGGAATTGGCGGAGGCCGAGGAGGACGAGGAGCTTTACCGCGAAGCGGCGGCTGAGTTGGCCCGGCTGAATCGCCGGTTTCGCGAATACGAACTCTCTATCATGTTCAAGGGAGAACACGACGATAGCAATGCCATCGTTTCTCTGCACGCCGGGGCAGGAGGTACCGATGCCCAGGACTGGGTGGAGATGCTTTTGCGCATGTATACCCGCTGGGCTGAGGATAACGGGTATGAGGTTGACATAATGGATTACCTGCCGGGGGAAGAAGCAGGGATTAAGAGCGTGACCTTGCTGATAAAAGGGAAATACGCCTATGGCAAGATGAAAGCCGAGGCTGGGGTGCATAGACTTATCAGGGTATCTCCCTTCGATGCCTCGGGAAGAAGGCATACTTCTTTTGCACTGGTTTCAGTTCTGCCGGAAATTCAGGATGATGTGGAGGTTACCATTTCTCCCGATGACCTGCGTATAGATACTTTCCGGGCCGGGGGTGCCGGGGGCCAGCACGTGAACAAGACGGACTCTGCGGTGCGCATCACCCATCTGCCTACAGGAATCGTGGTGCAGTGCCAGAACGAGAGGTCTCAGTACGCCAACAAACTAGCGGCCATGAAGATATTGCGGGCTAAATTGTACGAACTGAAACAGCGAGAGCAGGAAGAGAGCCTGCAGAAGTTGAAAGGGGAGTACAAGGAGATAGCTTGGGGCAACCAGATACGGACCTATGTTCTAAACCCGTTTTCCCTGGTGAAGGACCACCGTACAGGGCTCGAGGTAGGCAACGTTAATGCTGTCCTAGATGGAGACATTAACGATTTTATTACCGCGTATCTGGGGCAGAAGTACGGAGCGGGAATTGAGAATTGAGAATGAAGAATGAAGAATGAAGAATGAAGAATGAAGAGTGGATTCGGGGTTAATCGGCGTCGAAGAATTTATAGAGAGGGAGTTAACTGAGGATGCGGGAAATTAGCCAACAAGCCGTGACAGAACTGAAAGAGCGGGCCAGGAGCCTGAGGTGCGAGGTGATTAAAATGCTGGGAAAAGCCGGCTCCGGGCACACGGGAGGCTCGCTTTCCGCAGCGGATGTCGTGGCCTGCCTCTATTTTTGGGAGATGAGGCTCGATAATGCCAACCCGGGTTGGCCAGAGCGGGACCGTTTTGTACTCAGTAAAGGACATGCCGCTCCTTTGCTGTACGCGGCTCTCGCGGAAAAAGGTTTTATCCCCAGGGAAGAATTGCAAAGTCTTCGCCGCTTGGGCAGCCGGCTGCAGGGTCATCCTGACATGCGAAAAGTTCCTGGGGTGGAAGCTTCGACCGGTTCCCTGGGCCAGGGAATAGCCTGGGCAGTGGGTATGGCACTGGCAGGGCGTTTGGATGCCAAGGATTATCGAGTTTACACCCTGTTGGGAGACGGGGAGATACAAGAGGGAGAGGTGTGGGAAGCCGTGATGGCTGCCGCCCACTACCGGCTGGACAACCTGGTGGCTATAGTGGACTACAACGGGTTGCAGATTGACGGGGCTGTAGATAAGGTAATGTCTCCCCTGCCTATTGCTGCCAAATTCGAAGCCTTCGGGTGGAACACGCAGGAGATCGACGGGCATGATTTCCGGCAGATCATGCAGGCTTTGGAGGCAGCGCGGGGCCACAAGGGAAGACCTTCGGCTATCGTGGCCCGTACCGTTAAGGGCAAGGGAGTCTCATTTATGGAGAACGGGGTCGACTGGCACGGCAAGGCTCCCAATACGGAGCAGGTGGAAAGAGCCTTGGCCGAACTGGCAGTCAATTGAGTATATACTGAGGGACAGGAATGCAAATCCAGAACCGTCCCCGGTTTGCATGAAGGGAGAAGTGGCGAGTGGAGAAGATAGCGACTAGAGATGCATACGGGCAGGCTTTGGTCAAGCTGGGGCATCTGCACGAAGACCTAGTGGTTTTAGACGCCGACTTGTCTAAGTCCACGAAAACCTCTGAATTTGGCGTAGCGTTTCCGGAAAGGTTTTTCAATATGGGCATCGCCGAGCAGAATATGATGGGTACAGCAGCCGGCCTGGCAGCTTCGGGCAAGGTGGTTTTTGCCAGCTCTTTTGCGGTGTTTGCTACGGGAAGAGCCTGGGAGCAGGTGCGCAATTCCATCGCTTACGCGGGTCTTAATGTCAAGATCGCCGCTTCCCACGCCGGTATTACCGTGGGGGAAGACGGGGGTTCTCACCAGTCGGTAGAAGATATAGCTTTGATGAGGGCGATACCCGGTATGAAGGTTGTGGTGCCGGCTGATGCGGTCGCTACCGAAAAACTGGTCATGGCCGCCTATCGGGAGCCGGGACCGGTTTACCTGCGATTGGGACGCCCGGCTGTTCCGGTCATTTACGGTCCGGGCTGGGACATGAGTATTGGTCAGGGCATCGAAATACGACAGGGTAAAGACGCGACTATCATCGCCTGTGGAATAATGGTTTACCATGCCTTAGAGGCGGCCAAAATACTGGCGGGCGCTGGCTTGGAGGTTTCTGTCGTCGACATGTTTACTGTAAAACCTTTGGACGAGGATATGATTTGCCGCAAGGCGCGTGAGACCGGAGCCCTGGTAACGGCCGAGGAACACAGCATAATCGGGGGATTAGGGGGAGCAGTTTGCGAAGTCGTTTCCGGGTGCTGCCCGGTTCCAGTGGTTAGGGTCGGGATACAGGATCTGTTCGGTCAGTCTGGTACCCCGGACGAGCTTATGGAATATTACGGGTTAACCGCTAAACATTTGGTGGAGGCGGTAGAGAAGGCAGTCCGTTTAAAGAAAAAAACATGAGCCACAGATGGACACAGATTTGACACAGATTGACACAGATGGGTTTATTTGACGCAGATTAACGGAGATAATTTTCGCCGAGCATAAACCTGAGGGGATTGTTAGCCGGGCGAAGCGACGTATGACGAACTCCGGGCACTCAACCAAGGGCCGTCAATATGAGTAAAATTTGAATATTCTCGTTGAGTGCCGGACAACACATGGCGAAACTGATTCATTCTCTAGTGGGGAGACACTCTTAGTGTATTGGGAGTCTGCGTCATTCTGCGTCTAATAATAAAAAACACATCTGTGTTCATCAGTGCTCATCTGTGTATATCTGTGGCCATTTTTCCCGGCAAATACTAGGAGGATTTTGAGGAGCGGTGTAGAACCACCTATAATTAGGTGGTTTTTTGTTGGTAAATGCGAGGTTCAAAGTCGGGGAGGGAATAAGTCTTGCTAGTGCAGTTGTATAACGTTTCCAAGACCTACCCCAACGGGGTTAAGGCGTTGAATGACGTTTCTCTTAAGATAGATCGAGGAGAGTTTGTGTTTTTGATGGGACAAAGCGGGGCCGGAAAATCCACGCTTTTGAAGCTTTTGTACCGTGAGGAATTACCTACCCGCGGGCAGATATTCATCGCGTCGCGGAGCGTGGTCAGGATGAAGGCCGGAGAAATCCCTATGCTGCGAAGAAACATTGGGGTGGTTTTTCAAGATTATAAGCTGCTGGAGAACAAGACGGTTTTTGAAAACGTCGCTTTCGCTATGCAGGTAGTTGGGGGCAACCGGCACGACATCAGCCGCAGGGTTGAGGAGACCTTGGGGTTGGTGGGGTTGAGGGACAAGGCCGGCTGTTATCCTTCACAGCTTTCAGGTGGCGAGCAGCAGAGGGCCGGGATAGCCCGGGCTATCGTGAACCGGCCTTTAATCGTGATTGCGGATGAACCCACCGGTAACCTCGATGCCGACACTTCATGGGAAATCATGGATCTCTTGCACGAAATCAATAAAAGCGGGACGACGGTGATCATGGCTACCCACGCCCAGGAGATTGTGAGAAGGATGCAAAAGCGGGTGGTGTTCTTAAAAGAGGGTAGCGTGGTTCACGATTCCTTACCGGAGGAGTTTATTGCATGAGCCTGCGTAATGTAGGCTATTACTTCGGTGAGGCAGCGAGATCCTTGTACCGGAACCGGCTCTTGAGCTTGGCCACCGCTTCGACGGTGGCGGCTTGTGTATTGATCCTGGGGGTGGCGGTTTTGATGATAGTGAACGCCGAACAGGTTATGTCGAACCTGGAGTCGGACGTAGAGATAGTAGCTTTTTTGGAGAAAGACTTGAGCCACCAGCAAGAAACAGAGATCGGCAAAGAATTGAGTTACATCCCCGAGGTTAAGGAAGTCAGGTACGTTTCCCGCGACGAGGCCATGAAACAACTGGCCAAGAAATTTGGCAAGAAAGAAAGCGAGCTGATCCAAACCCTGGGCGGCGAGAACCCGTTACGCAACAGTTACCGCATTAAAGCCAACGATCCCCATCAAGTCCCGTCTTTGGCCCGCAAGATTCAGGGCATCCCTGGTATTTACCGGGTGCGTTACGGGCAGGGAGTAGTAGAAAAGCTCTTCGCTGCCACCCGGTGGGTCAGGAACCTGAGCCTTGTGGTGACTGTACTCCTAGCCGGGGCAGGCGTTTTCCTTATTGCCACCACCATCCGTCTCAGTGTTTATTCCCGGCGCAAGGAGATCTACCTGATGCAGTTGGTGGGAGCGACCAGGTGGTTTATCCGGTGGCCGTTTTTCATCGAGGGGATAATTTTGGGGATCGCGGGATCGGCGGTCGCGGCTTTAGTATTGTCGGTAGGCTATTATTATCTGGTGAATAGCCTGGGCCTGGCGGTTTCGTTTATTCCTCTGGTGCGGGACACGTCTTTGCTTTGGAAACTGGGCGGGGGGCTCCTGGCAACGGGGGCAGCGTTAGGGATTATTGGAACCTACATCTCGGTGAACCGGTATATGAATATCTAGAGTTCAGTCATATTGAAACCACACAAGAGCCGGGATACAGGTTAGGCTGTTTTGAAGGGCGCTTCGGGGAATTGTGTTAAGGCTAAAGAGTCCAAGATGCCCGGACAAGGGTAGAAAATGGTGAGGTTGGAGGGCAGGAGATGAAGGAGCATGCCAAGGGGCTTATCGCGTGTCTCACTTTGGTGTTTTTCTTGGCAGCGCTTTTTCCGGCTTACGCTGGCCAACTCGAGGAGAAACAGAAAGAACTGCGTTCGATTCAGCAAGAGATAGCCAAACGCAGGGATCAGATTAAGAAGGCTAAACAGCAGGAAAAGGACATAATGAAACAGATCGAGGTTATTGAGAACGGGATGGAAGAAACCAGGAAAGAGATTCAGAACCTCGATAAGCAGGTATCGGTAGTGGAAGGAGACATAGATTCTATTCAGCGGGACATCCAGAAGGCTGAGGCTCATTTGAATGAGCAAACGGACTACCTAGCTCAGAGGCTGGTTACGGTGTACGAGACCGGGGACGTGTCTTACCTGGAGGTGCTTCTCGATTCTACCGATATCGTGGATTTTCTGACCCGTTATGACCTGCTGAAAGAGATAGTGAGCCAAGACATGCAGCTCATAGAGGAGATACAGGCTGAACGCGCGGATCTGGAGCAGAAAAAGGAATTACTCGAGGCCAAGAAAAGCGACCTCTTGTACACCAAGCAGAAACGCGAAGCCCAGGCCGAGTTTTTGGAAGAGCAGGCCGGCATGAAGCAGGAGGTCTTAAACCAGGTCCAGAACCAGAGGGAACAATACGAAAAGGCACTGGAAGAATTAGAAGAAACCTCCCGCGAGCTGGAACGCTTGATCCGCTCGCTGCAGAAACCGGAAAGTGCTTATCAGGGAACTGGAATCTTCTGTTGGCCGGCACCTGGCTACACCAGGGTAACTTCAGAGTACGGAATGCGTTACCATCCCATCCTGGGGATCCGCAAACTTCACACCGGGATTGACATCGGGGCTCCCTACGGGGCTCGGGTGGTGGCCGCGGATGGAGGGACGGTTATCTATATCGGTAGGATGGGGGGATATGGCAACACGATAGTTGTCGACCACGGGGGAGGCGTATCTACCCTGTATGCTCACTTGTCTGCTTACAGGACTTCGACCGGAGCGAGGGTCGATAAAGGGGATACGATAGGACTGGTCGGTTCTACGGGTTGGAGCACCGGAGCGCATCTACATTTTGAGGTGCGGAAGAACGGTACCCCGGTCGATCCGAGGGGATGGATATGAAGATGGAAGTTGGAGGCAGGAAGTAGGAGGTTGGAAGCCCGAAGATGGAAGTTGGGGGCCGGAAGTAGGAGGTTGGAAGCCCGAAGATGGAGGTTGGAGGCCAGAGGTAGGAAGTTGGAAGCCTGAAGATGGAAGTTGGAGGCAGGAAGTAGGGAGGCGGAGGCCGGAAGTATGAGGTTGAAAATGTGGAAGTTAGAGGCTGAGGAGATCGCCTGGGAGGGGCGATTTTTTGTTTTGTTAAATGGCAACACTTGGGTTAACATATTAGTTGTTGACCGGTAATAAACTTAAGGGGAAATGGAAGGGGTAGTGGTATTGAAGAATAACAGGTTTATCAAGGGATGTGTGATATTTTTTGCCATCATAGGTTTTCTTGTTACTTTGACTACATCTTACCTATTCATCACGTATCGAGGTAGCTTAACCAGTCTAGCGACCGAAACCTTGTTGTTGAAGACAAAGGCATTAAAGCCAGCGGATACTCCGGGGCTCATCAGAGGCGCGATGAGGGGTATGGTGGATTCACTGAATGATCCTTACTCTGCTTACTTGGATCCTAATCAGTATCGCGACTTGACTATAAAGATACAAGCGACGTTCGGGGGCATCGGTATCGTTGTGGGAGCCGATGAGGAGAACCGGTTGAAGGTGGTATCAGCTCTTAAAGATACGCCTGCCGAGCGAGCTGGGATAAAATCGGGCGATGTAATTACCCGCATAAACGAGGACTCTACTCAGGGCATGAGTTTGGACGATGCGGTGCGGCTGATGCGAGGAGAACCAGGGACGCAGGTTACAGTCGGTGTCTACAGAGAAAGCGAACGGAGGGAGTATGAGTTCACGATAACCCGAGAAATAATCAATGTTCCCTCGGTGGAGTCAAGGTTGCTGCAAGGAGACGTGCCTGTAGGATACGTACACCTGCTTCAGTTTACCGCCACTTCTGCTAGCGAGATGGAAAAAGCTATACACGCCTTGGTAGAGCAAAAAGCCAGGGGACTCATACTCGATCTAAGGGATAACCCTGGGGGTGATTTCCAAGCGGCCCTTGATATTGCTGATCTGTTCCTAAATGATGGGGTTATCGTTAAGGTCCGTAACCGTTATGGACGGGAGGTGGTACACGAAGCTCATGCTGGAGCTTTTGACATGCCGTTTGTTGTGCTCGTAAACGGGGGGAGTGCTAGCTCTTCCGAGATTTTAGCAGGGGCCTTGAAGGATCACGGGGTAGCACCCCTGGTGGGAGAGAAAACCTTTGGTAAAGGGCTAGTACAGACCGTATATCCTCTGGCCGCGGGCGATGCTTTGAAGCTGACAACGGATAAGTATTTTACCCCTAAGGGGACTGATATAGACCATGTTGGGATTGCACCGGATTACACGGTACCGGCCGGCAAAAACGGCGAGGACCAACAGTTGGCAAGAGCCAAATCTATCCTGCTAGAGGAGATTTCATCCCGCGAACCTTGGAATTTAGCCACAGACGGACACAGATGAGCCACAGATTAACACTGATATTGTTAGTCCAAATACAATAACCCCCGTCTGTTTTTCGGAGAAATAAACATGTGATGACGAACCGGAAACACCAATAGTAGGTACGGGCGATAATGAAATATTAAGTTAGTTGTTACAGTGAACTCATGTATTTATCTGCACCATTCTGCGTTTCAAATAACATCTGTGTTAATCAGTGCAAATCTGTGTTAATCTGTGGTTCCGTTTGAGGAGTGATTCGGTTGAGCGAAGTAGGATCTTTTCTCCTCGTAATCGGAAAGCTGTGGCTACAGGTTATCATAAGCCCCGTGTTTTTGGTGCTTATTGTATTGGTGGGCTGGCAGTATCGGCGGATGCAACGGATGTCGCAGGGACTGTTCCCGACGAACAGGAATATGTATATCCGTTCGACTTTGCTATCAACTCTGGTTGGAATCGCAGGCGGTGTTGCGGGCAGTGCAGGCCTGTTGGGGTTAGGCGTGGACCTGGCCAGAATGGGGATAGCCTATCTGTTCATTACCGCGATTCTTCTGATGCTGATTCACCCCCGGTTTCTTTGTTTTGCCTATGCCGGTGGTATAATTTCAGTTTCCCATTTAGTGTTCGGATGGCCGGATGTTAGTGTTCCCCAGCTTATGGGCCTAGTAGCCGTCTTACACATGGTAGAGAGCATGCTCATCTATTTTTCGGGGCACATAGACCCCATGCCGGTCTACGTTCAGACTGATAGACACGGTGTTGTGGGAGGCTTCAACCTGCAGAAGTTTTGGCCAATACCTTTGGTTGCCGTGATGAGCGTGGTTGACCCGAGAACCGCCAGCACTGGGATAACACTGCCTGACTGGTGGCGGGCCGGATGGTGGGCACTTTTTCACGACAGTTCAGGCGTTCCCTCCTCTGTCAGCTACGTATTGCTGCCGATAATAGCTATTTTGGGATACGGGGAAGTTACAACTACGGCTTCGCCCCGACAAAAAAGCAAGGTGTCGGCGCGTAACTTGTTCTGCTTCAGCCTTATGCTGTTGATCCTGTCGGTCATGGCTTCACGTAACCCGCATCTCTGCATCCTACCGGCCCTTTTCGGTCCTCTAGGGCATGAACTCGTTATATGGTTGGGAATCAAGGCGGAATCGGAGGCTACTCCTTCGTACGTCATGCCCGAGCGAGGTGTAATGATTCTGGAAGTGTTGCCTGGATCCACGGCGGCGCAGGCCGGGCTAAAAAGAGGGGACGTGGTGGTGGGAGTCAACGGTTTGACGGTTAACAGCCGGGAAGAGATGGAGGCTTTGCTGCGGTATTACGGAGGAGAACTGCAGCTAAAGATCTGTCGCGAGGGGCAGGATTTTTCTTCCTCCTTTGCGAGAAAGCCAGGGCAAAGTCTTGGCATTGTGCTAGTACCGGATCCTGGGGAAGAAGGCGTGCGCAGACGGCATGCTGCATTTCGTTCTCAGCGCTTCTTGAACTGGCTGAAAAGATTCTTGCGCTAAAAGGGGTTGGTCGAAGAGCTGAGTTGGCTCAGTTTCCCGTAGATTCCGATATGGCCGCTTGGCTGATAGGATTCGGTAGTGGTTACATTTTGCTTACCCTCCGAATAGCATAATAGTAGCATAGGCCCGATGCGAGGGACGGGGCTGCTTGTAGGGGAAAAGGTTTTAGGGGGGAGGCAGATCGTGAATAAGCGGGGACGAATAAGGTACTTGTTGGCCAGCAGTAACACAGGGCAGGGCTACAGCTCGTTTCTGCCGGCTTTGATAAATGAGCTGAACAAGGTTTACATCCTTAAGGGAGCACCAGGCTCAGGCAGATCCACTTTTATCAGGCAGGTGGGTTTGGCCCTGGCGACTAAGGGATACGAAACGGACTTTTTCGTTTCTCCTTTCAACGCTTCATCGCTAGAGGGCGTTATTTTTCCGCAGTTAGGGCTAGGGGTTGTAAATGGGGATCTCAAATGCAAAATTGAGGCCAGATACCCGGGAATTGCAGGGGAGATCATAAATCTGGGCGAGCATTGGGACCGTGAACAGTTGGTAGAACACCAGCAGGAGATAAGAGACTTGGTAAATGAGATACAGAAACATGTTGAACTCAGCCGGGGCCTACTTAAAGAGGCGAGCCGGGTAAAGGAAGGGCTGAAAAGTTTCTGGGTAACTGGGCTTAATCTGGAACGAGTGGAGGCCCTGGTTACGCGGCTGGTGACGGAAATACTCGACCGGATTCCTACCGAAAGGCATTACTTTGGGTCTACACTTAGCCCCCAGGGGTTTGTCAGTTATATCGACCAGCTTAGCGGGTCTTGTACCTACAGGTATGTCTTACAGGGACCACCTGGCAGCGGCAAGTCAACGGTTCTGTTGGCTTTAGGTGAACGAGCTTTGGCTAGGGGGTGTCAGGTGGAGTTTTACCACGACGGGTTAAACCCCGACAGTCTGAACATGATCATAATGACCAGTCTCAGCGTGGCCGTGGTCGATGCCAGCGGGCTTAGTCTAACCGCCAGGCCTGGTGATATAATTATAGATACCCGGGAGTGTATTGAGTCAGAGCCAGAAGATTTTTTCGAACACGAAATCAACGAAGCCCAGCGCCGGCTGGACGCGCTGGTAGAGGAAGCGAGTGCTGTTCTGCGTGAGGCCGAGTTTTGCCGGAAGCGTTTGCAGAAGATCTACAGCCGGGCCATGGATTTCAGCGAGATCGAACGCATCCAGGCCCGGATAATCGAAGAAATCTGAATAGACGCAGACGCTTATGACACTTATAAACCAGGGGGACGGTTCTTATGGTTTATTTCCGGAAGAAAATAAACCACAAGAACCGTCCCCCTGGTTGACCTGGTTGAGAGGAGGTTGCACGGTGCTGTTCAAGCTTTGCTCGGAGTATGAGCCTACGGGGGACCAACCTCAGGCTATCCAAGCCATAATAGAGGGCGTGAGGCTGGGGTACAGGCACCAGACCTTGATGGGGGTTACCGGGTCTGGGAAGACCTTTACCATGGCCCACATAATAAACGAGCTGCAGCGGCCGGCTCTGGTTATTGCTCCCAACAAGACCTTGGCCGGGCAGCTTTACGCCGAATTCCGGGAGTTTTTCCCGGAGAACGCCGTGGAGTACTTTATCAGTTACTACGACTACTACCAGCCAGAGGCGTACGTTCCCCAGACCGATACGTATATTGAAAAGGATTCTTCCATCAACGATGAAATAGACAAGCTGCGCCACTCCGCTACCGCAGCTTTGCTGGAAAGGCGAGACGTGATCATCGTGGCCAGCGTTTCTTGTATCTACGGGTTAGGGTCCCCCGAAGATTACGGGGAAATGGTGATTTCCCTGCGTCCAGGCATGGAAACAGGGCGCGACGAACTCTTGAAGAGACTGGTGGAGAACCTGTACGAGCGAAATGAAATCGATTTCAGCCGGGGCAAATTCCGGGTGCGCGGGGACGTGGTAGAGCTGATGCCGGTATCTGCCGGGGAAAATGCCATCCGTATAGAGTTTTTCGGGGATGAGATCGAAAGGATACTGGAGTTCAATCCCCTGACGGGGGAGATATTAGGCAGGAGGACTCACGTTTCGATTTTCCCGGCTTCCCATTACATCACTACCCGGGAAAAGATGCTGAGGGCGGCGGCAGAGATTGAAAAAGAATTGGAGGAACGGGTGGAGCTCCTCAAAAAGGAAGGTAAGCTCTTGGAGGCTCAGCGCCTGGCCCACCGCACCCGTTATGACCTGGAGATGATAAGGGAAATCGGTTATTGCAAGGGGATAGAAAACTATTCCCGTTACATTACAGGAAGACAGTCGGGGGAACCGCCCTATACCTTGATCGACTTTTTCCCCCGGGATTTCATTGTCTTTATCGATGAGTCTCACATAGGAATACCTCAGTTGCGCGGGATGTACGAAGGGGACCGCTCGCGCAAGCAGACCCTGGTGGACTATGGTTTTCGCTTGCCTTCGGCTATGGACAACCGCCCGCTTACGTTTGAGGAGTTCGAGGCCAAGGTTAAGCAGTGTATTTACGTCAGCGCTACCCCCGGGCCTTATGAGCTGGAAAACAGCAGCCAGGTAGTGGAGCAGATTATCAGACCTACCGGCCTAGTCGACCCGGAGGTGGAGGTAAGACCCACCCAAAACCAGATAGACGACCTGATGAAGGAGATACGGCTGAAGGTGGACAAAGGCTACCGGGTGCTGGTGACGACCTTGACTAAACGGATGGCCGAGGAGCTTACGGATTACCTGAGCGATGCCGGAATCCGGGTTAGGTACATGCACTCCGAGATCGACGCCCTTGAAAGAATGGATATACTGCGGGGCCTGAGACTTGGAGAATTCGACGTACTCGTTGGAATTAACCTTCTCCGGGAGGGGCTGGACCTGCCCGAGGTGGCTTTGGTAGCTATACTTGATGCCGATAAAGAAGGGTTCTTGCGTTCGGAGCGGTCGCTGGTTCAGACCATCGGGAGAGCTGCCCGTAACGTGGAAGGTAAGGTTATAATGTACGCTGACCACGTCACCTCCGCTATGAAGGCGGCAATCGACGAAACGAACCGGCGCCGGGCTATCCAGCTGGAGTACAACCGCCAGCACGGGATCACACCCCGAACAGTTACTAAAAGCATACGGCCCCCCATAGAGGCTACGATTGCCGAAGAGCCTGAGGAATACAGGAGCTCGACATTTGAGGGATTGAACGCCAGAGAACGAAAACGGTTGCTGACCGAGCTGGAACTGGAAATGAGGAGAGCGGCAGAGATGCTGGAATTCGAACGGGCAGCCTACTTGCGCGATCTCATAAGACAAGCCCAGGGAACCCGTGGGAAGAAGCGGGGAAAAACGAAAACTAGAATTCATTAGACGCAGATTTACGCTGATTTATAATTAAGCCACAGATGAACACTGATTATCACAGATTTACACAGATATTTTTGGTAATAATAGCCATATCTTTTTGCACGGGTATGCTATATTTTACAAGTATTACCTCAACCCAAACAATACTAGACATAATAAACAAAATTAGGAAAGATTTTTGATAGCACTAGGTAATATGCCATAGAAGGACTTTTCTGAATAGGCCGGGACTGTACAATTAACTGTGTAAACCCCTTTGGGAAAAAGGTAAACTTTTACCAAGGGGGTAAGGAAAATGGACGAAAAACTTTTTAGGAAGCACCTTCGGGAATTTATCAAAGAAAACAATCTGG
>NZ_JABUEX010000157.1:0-2327 GCF_013314835.1 Syntrophothermus sp. | reverse complement strand
GAGCATGTTAAACCCGCAGCTTCCGGCACAATAAATCCTTTCATTTGCTCATTTGAGACATCATATTTAATCTTATTATACATAAGATTTAGCTGGAAATGCAACCCAATTAAGGGTTTCGAGAAAGGGCTATTTCCCGGATGGAGGGATCACCTGCTAAAGCCCGTTGCAACACTAACAGTCGGTACATTTCCGTCTGTGACAAAGTGATCCTCTCCCCTCTCATACTGACATTTTCTCTGAAGAATTTCACCCTGACAATATCACAGATGGATCACACATGGAGGACTCCCTTGACAAAGGGAATCTCTTGCTGTAACATATTTGTTACAAGAATACTTCAGGGGTGGCGAGGCGTGAACGACAAGGCAAGAATCTACAAGGAAATAGGGCGGCGGTTAAAGTCGGCCCGAGAGAAAGCAGGTTTGACCCAGATGCAAGTAGCTAAACTGTTGGGAATGGCGAGAGAGGTAGTCTCTTACTATGAGAATGGCACCCGTGAGATAGGGATAGATGATATCTTGAGATTCGCTAATCTTTACGGTACCGATCCCCGCTGCTTCATGCCGGAAACGGAAGTTGGAGAAATTGAAACTCCTAATCTGTCGATGGCTTTCCGTGCTAAGCAGATTGCAGAAGGTGACCTGCCCATAATCGCCGAAGCTCAGAGGCTCCTGAACAACCTATACGAGCTCACCGTACTATTGGAGGGTGAAAAGCCAAGTGGACATAAGGTACCGCGCCCAACAAAGAGCACGTGAGTCGCGCCAGCAATTCGGCTACAACCAGTTGATCCCGGTGGACATATGGCAGATCTTGCGGGCCGAGGGGATCGCCGTGATCAAAAGGCCGCTCAAGAGTGATATCTCCGCCCTTTTTCTCCGCAAATTCCCGGCAGCCTTAGTGCTTGTAAACTCTGCCCGAACCCTCGGCCACCAGAACTTTTCTGGGGCACACGAGTACTTCCACTTCCGCTATGATCCGGAGCAAAAAATCAAAGTATGTAAAGTGATGGAGTTCGATCCGCGGAACCCTAATGAAAGAGAAGCAGACCTCTTCGCCGCGTACTTCCTGGTTCCTGACGAAGCCCTCGAGTGGCAGCTCGAGCGCCGACTGCGAGGGCGCCAGAGGCACCTCTCTATAACGGATGTAATCGCCCTGGAGCAGCTCTTCTGGGTCAGTCACCGGGAAATGCTCATCCGCCTCGAGGAGATCGGATACTTAAACCAGAAGCAGAGGGAGGAAATGGCTGCGGGCATAATCGAAACCGCGAGGCGACTAGGGTACGATACGTCCCTGTACAAACCTACAAACGAAAGCGTTGTGCTGTCCGATTTGCCAGAAAAGGCAACCCTTGCGTTGGAGCGAGAGCTTATCTCGTCCGGCCGGTACGAAGAGATACTCCTCGAGGCAGGGTATCCTGAACTGATCTACGGTGAGGGAGAGGCCTAGTGAGACCGATTCCACAAAAGCCTCCGTACTGTTTCGACAACGACTGCATCGCGTCGTTCCTCTGGACCAAAACGACGGACCTCCTCATTGCCCTGTTTCCCAGCCAGATAGTGGTACCTCGCGTAGTCTACACCGAAATGTCCTACCTCTCCCGATTTCCACGGTATGCTTGGGTGTTCGAACAGTTACAGCAACTCGAAGCAACCGGCACCCTGCAAGTGCGGGACATTCCCGCGGCGGGTCCGGGAGCCAGAGAGTTTTGGAAACTAACTTCCGGAGAGGGGTATAAGAACAAGCAGCTTGGAAAAGGAGAGGCAGCGGCCCTGGTCCTCGTGCGCTATTATGGTAGAACGGTCGCCAGCAACAACCTGAAAGACGTCGCCCCGTACTGCCGGGAGCACGGACTTGACCTGATATCGACGGACGACATCCTGTGTCTCGCTTGCCAAAGGAAACTCATCTCGGTGGCCGAAGCAGAAGGTGTGTGGGACGAAATGAAGCGACGCCAGCGCAAGCTGCCGCCCTACAACTTCGCTGAGGCCTACCGCCGCTTCTTGGAGGATAAACCCAAATAAGCAGGGGTGGGACGACAGGTTTTCCACCTTTACGGCGTTCGAAAGTCAAGGTTTTTTAAACCAGGGGGTTAACGGTAGCGCTTTCTCTGCCGCACAGGAGGGATTCCGATTTCCTGCCTGTACTTCGCCACCGTCCGGCGGGCGATCCGGATTCCCCTTTCCCGCAAAAGCTCGCAGAGGTGCTGGTCGCTGTAAGGCCTTGTGGCGTCTTCGTTCTCGACCAATTCCTTTAAAATGCGCTTGATGCTCTCGGCAGCAACCAT
This sequence comes from Syntrophothermus sp., assembly GCF_013314835.1. Classification (NCBI taxonomy): domain Bacteria; kingdom Bacillati; phylum Bacillota; class Clostridia; order Eubacteriales; family Syntrophomonadaceae; genus Syntrophothermus; species Syntrophothermus sp. The sequence goes on along the minus strand of NZ_JABUEX010000157.1, from coordinate 37 downwards.
CTCCCCGGCCACAACATTTTCCACACCGCTTGAGAAG
>NZ_JABUEX010000156.1:0-2374 GCF_013314835.1 Syntrophothermus sp. | reverse complement strand
TCAAGTTCGTAAAAGTCTTTACTCTCTCCAATTAATTTGACTAAACCTTCGACAAAAAGAAGGACTGCCCCTACTATGTGGCGAATATCTAATAGCATGAGACCTCACACTCCTTTTGGGGTGATAGTTTCGGTGCGCTGAGGTCTCTCTTCTTTTTCAAGGGGCTGATCCCCTTCTATTACCTACTGAAATTTTACACGGCCTTTTCGAGAACACCGGCCTGGCCGGGGGCCTCGGATTCCCGGCAAAACGAGATCCAGCGAAAGGAATGTTTTCAACTTTGAAAGCGAAAAAGTCGATAGTTTTGCTGTTGCTGCTGACTTTTGTCGCGGCGCTCGCGGCGCCTGCCGGGGCGCAGGTGGTGAAGGATTACATTGGGGAGCGGTATCCCGGTACTGATGATTTTAGTGCAGCTGTCTTCGGACTGAAAGGCCCTGCGAAGCCACCTTATGTCGAAGTGTTTCTCTTTGGAAAGCCCGACCCGGACTTTAAGTGGGATCCTCCGCTGAACTACGAGTATCCTGAGGAAGTAAGGCCTCAGTGCAGCCCGGCCAACATCGTTTCGGCGAAGCCGAATCCCCTCGGCGGCCACGACTATCAGGTTGTGTACGGCCAGCACCTCAAGATCACCAAACCCGAGTGGAAAGCATATGTAGACAAGAACGGACGCACCCAGTTTCCCGTGCGCTTCGTTTCCGAGGCCCTGGGCTACGACGTCCGGTGGGACGGAGCGCAGCAGAAGGTGACCATCTCCAAGAACAGCCGCACCGTAGAAATGTTCATCGGCCGGAAGACCTACTATGTGGACAGGCAGCCCAGGGAGATGGACACCGCACCCGTCCTCACTCAGGGGAGGACCTTCGTTCCCCTGCGTTGCGCGGTGGAGGCGATGGGGTGTGATGTGGACTGGATGAACATGTATCGCTACGTACATATCACTGTCTGGAACACCGTAGTCAAGGGTAAGGTTAAGGTCTGCGATTAGATTTCGGATAATCGGAACAATTTCGAGAGAAATCGGCATGGAAAAGTCCGCCGGTTTCTCATTTTTCGAGCAATTTTCGAAGGAGGGATTTTCTTGAAGCGCTGCTTGGCATTTCTGTTGATTTTCCTGTTTGTCTTCAGTTCAACTACCCCTGGGTCCGCCCGCTGCCACCCCAGCTACGGCTTCGAAGCCACGACCTTCGGCCTCGACGACCACCGGACGCGGTTCGTCCTGACCTCGGAGAAGGTCGCCTTCTGGAGCCTGTTTACGAACAGGTTCGGGAACTCTTACAGCCAGCCTCTTATCTTGAGCGGGAAGCGCTGGGGGATGGAGTGGCCTGTGATCGCCGCCCTGGGCGGCCCGGAGGGGGACCAGCGGCTCCGCTTCTGGGTGGTCACCCGCGACCTGATCAGCTGTCTGCGCAGGCAAGGAAGGAAAACAAATGGCTCGACTACATACCCATTTCTTCGAGCCTGTCGTCGGAAGTGCTTTCATCAAGAGCGACGCCACCGCTCCGGACTTCGACCACCACAGGTTCTATCTGGGCACCGCCGAGGGGAGGCTGGTCATTGTCGACGCTTCCGATTTAACCAATCCCAGGGTGGTCTTTTCCAAGAAGCCGGAGGAGATCGACCCTTTCGTCCCCAGGTCCAGGGACATCGTTTAGAAAGAGCGCCCCGGGCACGGTTTGTGCCTGGGGCTTTGTTTCTTTCAACCGTTGAGAAAGCTCATGGTCGCCAGCCCAGGAACCTTTTCTGCGACCAGGACGAAGTGCCGATCGCGGTGGGCGAGAACGCAGACATAATTGAGCGCCCAAGAGGCGATCAGGAGGTCGGCTACGGGAACGACCAGGCCCTGCCGCCGCAGGCGAAAGCCGAGGGAAGCAACCTGCTCCCAGATTTCATGTCTTTCCTCCAGTAAAGGCAAGGCGCCCAGCATCTCGGCAAGTTCGACGAACTGTTTTTCGTCCCGGGCTCCTATGAGAATCTCGGCTTTCACGGGCGGCGCAAGCACCACGACCTCCCGGAGCAGTGCTTCCCTCAGCCAGGCGGCGATTTCTGGCTGTCCGCCGGGGCGCAGGGCCTCGATCCAGACCGATGTGTCCACCAGAAAACGCTCAGTCATCCCGCCGGATCTCCTCAAGGGCGGCGTCGTCCAGCGCCAGGTCGACCTTGCCCAGACTTGCGGCGAGCTTTTCCAGGCGCTTGCGGCGGACGAAATCCTTTAAGGCCGCCTCAATGGTCTCCGTTATCCCCTTCAGCCCCGCCAGCTCCATGGCTTCGCGCAGGAGCTTGCGGTCAACGTAAAGAGTTGTTTTCATAATCAATCACCTTATGCTTGATTATAACAGATAGAAGTATTATGTCAAGACAGATTTGCAAGGATGGT
>NZ_JABUEX010000155.1:0-2417 GCF_013314835.1 Syntrophothermus sp. | reverse complement strand
CGCCACCTTGCCGCTTCGTAGTGCTCTACAGTTGCCCGGTCTAAATAAAACCTTACAGGTTCCCCGGTTGATCCCCCGGTTCGGTTGAGAATCAGGTTTTCCGGCTTTTGTCCTTGAGCCAGATAGTGATTGGTGTTCTCGATGAAGTTCTGTTTGGTTAAAATCGGAAGTTGTTTAAGCACACCTTCCGGTTCCCGTTCAACTTGGTCGAGCAGGTAGGCGAAGGGCTGGTATGCAGGAACCCTGGCGAGGCAGTGGCGCAGCAGCACCGCGAGTTTTTTCTGCTGGAGGCGCCTGATTTCGTCCGGCGGGAGGAACTGGGTTTGCTTTAGATGGGACAGGTATTGACGGATTTTGTTTCCTTTGAACCTTTCCATGGCAGGGAAGGCGAGGTATTTGATTAACGCCTTGTTCAAGCTCATTTTCTCAACCGCCCTGATTTTTTTCTTTTTTCCTGGCGGGCAGATGCCACAGTTCTTTAATTTAGATTTTAATAATTTAGATTCTCCTTCAGGAACCGGTTTTCCTGACGGTCTCCCTAGTTATTGATTTTGCTGAAAGGCAGGGAGATAAAGAATGCTGCAAAGATAAAAGCAAGGGAAATTAAGGGAAAAGCATACCTGCTCGAAGCGACGTAAACAAGGTGGGTTAAGGTAAAGTAGAGAAAAGTAAACAAAATGAGCAAGATGTACGGAAGGTTTTTTCCTGGCTTGATCAGGGAGGTTGCAATCCCGAGCAGAGAGCAGATCATGAGAATTTGGTGGAGGAGCGTAACGGATTGTTGCGGGAGACGCGCAAGGGAGAACCAGTAAAAAGGGTGGTCCCACCAGAGCACTTTGAATTTTCCTATCGTATACCAGTTTAAGTAGGTCCAGAAGTCCTGGCGGAAGTTAGCTTTTATTCGCTGAAAAGCATAATTGCGGAGCGCTTGATCGGTTGCCGCTTCATCACCAGGCACCTTGGGCCAAAATTGAGCGGCACTCCCTCGAGGTGTCCAGAGGCTGTTATTTAAATACGTACCCGTAAGGAGCGGATTCCCGTTGTTGGTGGTCAGGGGAATAAATTTGTCAAAGTGAAGGTAGTTACGTATCCACCAGGGGATGAGCGCGGTAACTACGGCAAGTTGGAGAATGAGGAAAGCGCGGAGTCCTTTGTTCCAATTTCTTTTCAGACACTCGATTAATGCAACAGTACCCGGCAAGAGGGCTGCTGTCGGCCGGACTAGAGTGGCAAGGCTTAGTATTATCCCCCCCGTTGCCAGGAAGGGAGTGCGAATCAGGCGAAAGTACCTGAAAACAAGAAATAAAAAGGCATAAAGGAAGACGGAAAATAGGGTTTCTGTTAGAATGAGGTTGGGGGCAAGGATGTTGGGAGGGTAGCACGCTGTGATAAATGCTGCAAGAAGGCCGATGCCCACACTAAACATTTCTTTCCCCAGCAAAAAAATTAACCAAATGCAAACAACGCTTAAGAAATCTTGAACAAGGCGGACTGCCAGAAGATTGCAGGACCCTGCGATTTTAAAGATGAGTGCCAGAAAGAAAGGGTACCCCGGCATGAGAAAAGCCGAGGGTTTCCCGGGATCACCATATGTAAGCATTCCTGTCTGGGCGAGAGTCGCACCACTGTTAACATAGCACGCGTCATCGCTATTTAAGAAAAAACGGGATCCCTCTTGAACGGTAACCGTTACACGTAGAAAGCTACCTAATAACAGAATTATTGTTAAAATAACCAAACTTCCTTTTCGAGACATCTAGCTCCCTCTGGCTGGTTAAAAGAACAAATTTTCACAAAAATTATACTACACAAAATACTAAACAATAAAAAATACTAAACAATAAAAAATGCTGGAAAAAGATTGACCTGCGCCAGAGATGCTTTTTTGCATATTGTTGGACTAGCTTCTGAATCCAGGAAAAAACAAAGAGGCGGGGGAGCGCGCTCAGGTCGAGGCTGCCGAGCCGGTTAACCCCCGTTTTCCAGAGAATCTGGCCCGCCACCAGAAGGACGACATTGGCTATCACCAGCCCCAGTGTTTTATACAACTTCTTTTTGCTCCCTTCCTTTTTCTTTTGCAAGTTCGTAGCGCAGCAAGGCGACTTCCTGGGCCAGCCGGACCACCCGCCTGGAGAGCTGAGAGAGCGCCACCGAGAATCTCAGCAGTTTTTCATCTCATTACTTTTCGCCACTTTATGTCTTAAATCCTGCCGGCCTGTACAAATCTTTTCCAGACCAAACAAGGGGACGGTTCTCATGTTTGCGCAAGCAGGTAAGGGTAAGTGACGAAGCACGAAATCAAAAAAATTAAGTGGTAGACCGGTTAATGTTCTGCACCAGATGGAAAAACCAGAGCGGGATAAAATCTTGCAGAAAATCAAGGAAATAGAGGGGAGTAGCCTCAGACAGATTGCGAG
>NZ_JABUEX010000154.1:0-2425 GCF_013314835.1 Syntrophothermus sp. | reverse complement strand
GATGATGAGCATAATTATAGAAGAAGAGGTGGCAACGGCGCCATGAGTTTTCTGCAAAACGAGGGCGCCGCTTACTTTTATCCAGACCCAACCGCCGTTCAATTTTCTTATCCAGAGGAGTTGAGTAAGATGTGCGGAATCGCAGGCTGGATCGACTGGGAAAGAGACCTCACCCGGGAGCTCCCGGTTCTCGAAAAGATGAGGGAAAGCCTGGCGCACCGGGGGCCCGATGCCGCAGGGATGTGGGTCTCGCCCGCAGCCGCCCTGGTGCACCGCCGCCTGATCGTGGTGGACCCGCAGGGAGGGGAGCAGCCCATGGTGCGGAGGCGCGGCGGGCGCTGCTGCGTCATCACCTACAACGGCGAACTGTACAACACCGGGGAGCTGCGCCGCGAACTGGAGGCGCGGGGGCATGCTTTTCGCGGCTACTCGGACACCGAGGTGCTTCTGGCGTCTTACATGGAATGGGGGCAGGAGTGCGTGGCGCGCCTCAACGGGATTTTCGCCTTCGCCATCAGTGGTTTGTAGGTTGATAAGTTACATATGGATAAGCGTATGCTGATCCTGAAAATGTAAAAAGTGATACAATTAGCAACAAATACACAGCAAGCTTTTTCATCTGGCTCAACCTCCAATGCTTTCCACATCTTCCGGCAAGGTAATGAGTTGTTCGTCACTCTTGCGCCACAAGCCGGTTCTGACTCGGTGCTCCTTCAAGCCACCTTCAGTCTCTTCAAGCCGGATTTCCTTAAAGAAAACGTTCCCGTTCGGGAGAATGTTTGCAAAAGCCCTGTAGTTGGGGTCATTAATGGTAAGAACCTTTTTGGGGTCTCCGTCTTTTTTGCTGAGATCGAAAAGGGTAAGGCTGTTTGTCTCGCTGTATCTAATCAAAAGCAAATTGTTCGAGATATCCTCTATTGTTGGTGCTCCTGTCGTAGGGAGCTCAAGTACAACCTCCTTCGTCCCGTCAAGGCCAATCTTAACAATTTTAACCGTGTCCTTTTCGCTTTCAGGGTTATACACGGCGATTATCTTCTTCTGTTGATCCCAACTTAAAACATAAGGATGGGCCTCCTCGTCTTCCGGGATCAGAGCCAGATAATTTTTTGTTGTCAAATCATAGACGTAATTTCGAGCTTTGTTAGCTGGTATTTCCAGGGTATAAGCCAGCTTTTGACCATCCGGAGACCAGGGCTTGGGAAAGCCTGGGTAAAAAATTATTTCTCTGGCAACTTCTTCAGATTCCCCGGATTTAAGATCCAGGATTTTCAACGTCCTGTTCTGGACGTAGGCTAATTGTTCCCGGGTAGGAGACAAATAGGCCTGGGATGCACTGCCCAACAGCAATTCCTTCTCCCTTGTCTTGAGGTTTAGCTTGTAAATGTCGTAGACGTCTCCTCCTGGATTAAAATATTCTGACGGCTTCTTAGAAACTGCAACCAGAAAAGACTCTCTGTCAAAGTAATCTAAAATGCGGTTTACGCTCAACTCCGGAAAAGAATCCTGGACACTTCCAGTCTCAGGATCAAGCAGGGCTATGTGTCCCTTTACTACCCCGGCATAAACCGTGCGATTTGTCTTTGTTTTAGATGCGTAAATCCCGAAAATGGTTATTGCAATGATAACCGCCAAAGGAATAGTGATTTTTTTAAACATTTTTTAATCTCCCCCTTCTTAAATGCTTCTGAATCTGTGATAAGTCCCTTAACCGGTTTCCCCAACGGGCAGAAGCTGATAGATTGCAAAGCCATCTTTCCGGAAGGCCATGTTAAAACATTTCCCGTCCGGTGATACCTGAAACATCTCCCCCGTGCTCAGGTTTGGCGGATACTCCTTCGGACGCTCTTTTTCCAGGGTGACCCGGTACTCACTCTTCTTGGCCAGGTCGCGGGAGAAAACCACAACGTAGAAGTCGCTAGTTCCCATCAGGCTGGCCGGTTTAACGCCAACATAAATATTTCCTTTCTGATCGCTGCCCCAGTAGAAAACATTCACGCCTTCCCTCTCGAAAATTGGGACAGCCTTCAGTTCCTTTCCTGTGAAATCGTAAGCTTTTAACTTTACCTGCCAGGGCCCCTCCCGAGTATCAATTTCGTAAAAGGGAGTATCTTTATCAATCCCGGCGTAGCGCTCGCTTTTAACTTCAAGCAATTTTCCTTCGGCATCGACAACGGCTGCGAAGGGCGCCTGATCCAGCCCGCTACCCCACCCCTCGGGCGGAGCATCGCGGCGAACCATAAAAAGAGACCTCTTTTTCCACATTTTTTCTTCACCTCCAAAGATTAACCACCGCTACCGACGGCATTGAAGTAAAACATATAGGGACTAGGATCCCTGGACCAGTACCAACCGGGTATAGGTTCTTCCTTAACGCCATTATTCGAACTGCTTGAATGAATATCTAGGGAAGCTACCAGAAAACTTG
>NZ_JABUEX010000153.1:0-2457 GCF_013314835.1 Syntrophothermus sp. | reverse complement strand
ATGTAAGGTTTCGCGCTGATCTCAGCACAGTAGGCCAGAAATTCGTCAGTCCCGAACCGGTTAGATTCTACCGCATGCCAGGCCAATTCCATCTTCCTGTGGCGTTTATCTTTAGGTCCGAAGCCGTCCACCCAGTGATACCCGAATGCAAAGCTCCCCGGGCCACCGAAGGATTAGCACTTTAAGTTCCTTTAACTACCTGCAATACATCTTTTCGAAACTCACACGAATCAGATAAAGAGTAGTTAGTTTGATTTTACCTATCATTGGAATATCCTTGATATTTCAGCAATTTTAATTTCTAACCGGTTAGAAATTTCTATCTTAATACATTCTTCATGAACCTTAAAATTCCTCCTTTACCAAACAAAAATTTTTAATAATTGATTTTCTGCACCTTTCATCAAAACAGTAGTGTCCGGTATAGTGTGTAAAAAAGGGTGGTGATTAGAAACAGGAAAGGCCACCCTCCCTCTGGTAATGTAAGAGATAGGGAAAACCCAACATCACCAGGGGGGATAGAGGATGGCCCACTATCAGGTTACCGTAGATGGCGAGGTTCTGCAACAGCTATTTTCACGAGACGACGGCTTGGCCCGGCTTGTAGAACAGGTTTTGAACCAGATTCTCGAGGCACAGGTCACAGAGCAACTCAAAGCTAAGCCATATGAACGCACAGAGGAGAGGCAGGGGTACCGTAATGGTCATCGGGAAAAGCCGATAGTAACCAGGATTGGACGGCTCGTTCTGGAAGTACCCCGGGTTAGGTCTGGCGAGTTTTCTACAGAAATATTTGAGCGTTACCAACGGAGCGAGCAGGCACTCTTGCTGGCTCTCATGGAGATGGTGATCAACGGGGTATCGACGCGGAAGGTCAGGGCCGTGGTTGAGGAACTGTGTGGCACGGAGTTTTCAAAGTCGACCGTGTCCGAACTCTGTAAACGACTTGATCCCATTGTAAAGGCCTGGAATGAACGGGATTTAAGCGAAAAGGAGTATCCCTTTATTCTGGTAGATGCATTGGTCATAAAGGTGCGGAAAGGCGGTCGGGTGCGGGTCCAGAGTGTGCTTATAGCCGCTGGGGTCAACCGGGAAGGTTACCGGGAGATTTTAGGATTAATGATTGGGGACAGCGAGTCTGAGGCCAGCTGGTCTGAATTCTTCAGCTGGCTAAAGAAGCGTGGGCTAAGGGGCGTTGACTTGGTAGTTTCGGACGACCATAAGGGGCTGGTGAACTCCATTATGACCCACTTTCAGGGAGCAAGCTGGCAGCGGTGTCAAACGCATTTCGTCCGCAACATACTAGAAGTGTGTCCCAAGTCGTTACAGCGGAAGCTCCATGCTCGCCTGAGACACATTTTTGACGCACCGGATATAGAAACAGCTAGGCGGCTCTTGGAGGAGGTGGTACAAGAGTTTGAAGGGCTAGCGCCGAAGGCCATAGAGGGGCTTGAAGCTGGTTTTGAGGATGCAATGGCGGTAATGGCACTGCCGGAACCGGTTAGGCGGCGGTTGCGTACGACCAACGCCATAGAACGCCTGAACCGGGAGATCCGCCGGCGAGAGAGGGTGATAGGGATCTTTCCCAATGAAGAGGCGGCGCTGAGATTGATTGGTGCGGTGCTTATGGAGATAGATGAAGCCTGGGCAACCGGCCACCGGTACTTGGACATGAGGGAGTACTGGATATGGAGAGATAAGCAAGAAGGGGCTGAATCAGCAAAACCGAACAGGACTGAAAAAGAAGCGGCTTAATAGGGCTCCAATAAGCCCCAAAAGCTACCAGAGGGATTTTACACACAAAATCGGACTTGACCATCAAAACCTTTGTAAATTACAACTTTTGAACATCAATATTATTTTTTTAATAGATTTCCAAATTCAATTGTTGTAATGCGGGCTGCCGCTGTAGGGTGCAGAAGATAGGATAGTTACCCATGCCATTTATGGTCTCTTCCCAGATAAATAGCACTTTGTGCGGCAGCCCTGTCGCTCTAGGGCACAAATCTTCGCTACACCGGGCAAAGGGGATCGGCATCCTGCCGCGTCCCGCTCTTTTAGTATTCTGCGCTCCGACCCGGCATAGCCAAGCTCCTTGAGCTGCCAGTAAATGACCCGGACGGTTCTACGCTGTTTAGCTGGCATCCGTTAGCTGGCATCCGCATGTCCTCTTGGAGCCATGCGTCGATTATCTCGATATTCTTGCCCAACACCGGGTGTGGCTTACGTTTGCGGGGTTTTCGAACAAAAGAGATTTCATCGGGAATCGGCGTATTTCTTTGCTGTATGCCAGACTACGTCCATGATCCGGGCGATTTCGGAGATAGATTTCCCTTGTTACATTTATCGTAACCTAAATTCAAGACATGTAATGCTGTGCGGAGAAAAGCTATAGATAAATTTCCCATTCGAGATGACAACCGAATCCGTCCATCGCTTTACCGTTACGGCATCCTT
>NZ_JABUEX010000152.1:0-2469 GCF_013314835.1 Syntrophothermus sp. | reverse complement strand
CCGAACAGGCTCGCACTCTGCCATGTACTCCCCATCCTCCAGGGGCGTAATTACTACGGGCAACCTGTATTTCATGGGATTCACCTCCACAAAACGGCTCTACGGCCGCCAACCTGTGCACCGGGGCCAGGGTTACTCTCCGCAGGCACAAGAGACATTGCTGTATTTGAGCTTTATTATAACAAGCGTAATCCCCCCAAGCAACAAGAATCATAAGGCTTCACCATGGGCCACAACCGCGCGCCGTTCAGGAGCAGAACCCTTACTGCTGCCTCTCTTTAGCTTACATCAGCGCTCATATTTTCCTGTAAACAAATTACGTTTAACTTCGCCAGAAAAATCTCACAGACACGTTCGGATTTATGTGTTTTCCTCAAGACTGCAGCAGACACTTGAAACCGGCCTGTTCAAAATGGCGGTCGGATGTAAAGGCCCTGGAGCACCTGTGACGACGCATAACAATAAAGCTGATGCAGTCCGTCAGGCTCCACTCTTTGTCCGGCCGTTCGCGGAACAACTCCCAGGCTTGTTCTAAAAGGTATTTTGTGACATGTGCAACCCGCAGGACTCTTAGTTGTTCCGCCTCTCTAACTTTCTCTATTAGGGCAACTGCAAGGTGTCTGAACGAGGGCTTGCTAAGGGCGTTACAGGTTTCAACAAGTATGGCATCAGTGGTAATCCGGCTTACCTTTCCAAGACTCCGGTATACATCCACCGCTTGAGCATGAAGCTGGTCCTTCCGGTTGATCAGTGCAAGCCACCCAGCTGTATCAATGAAAACGGTTCCATTCATGATTTGTCTGCTCCGTAAAGGTAGAGATCGTGCTGGTGAGCCAGGTCCGGAGGAATATCGTCGGGAGGCTCCGGAACCCACTCATCCACCGTGAGGAAAGGATCCTTCGCAAAGTCAGGCCGCCCGTCGCCTTCTTCTGGTTCCACGATTACCCGCAGGCCGTCCGGCAACCTAACGCCATCTTCGAGTACAATCACATTACCTTTCGCAATTCCCCTGTACGGCACTCCCCCACCCCCAACATACATGCCTCGGGTTTTCTAAGCAACTCCAAATCCAAATAGCTCCAAAATAACCCCAATGAAGTCTTTTTTCAGGATGCACCAGATGCGTCTTGGCCGCGCCTTCACTTCAGATAGCCGCAGCACTCTTCCAGGCTGGCATCGTTTGCCCAAACAATATTCTAACACATATTTCTCAGGATTTTCACTTCCAGCCCTGCGCGGCGATTAAATTGCTGTGGATTATTCTGCTCCAAATCTTTTTCCACGAAAATGAACCCTCCTGAGAAGACACGAAAAACAAGAAAAGAGCCCGGATCGGGAAGGATCCGGGCTCTGTTATGCTGTATCAGGGAGCGCGAATGTTAGAAGTTGATGGTGGCGGTCCGGGCAGCAAGTACCATCGGTTTCATGCCTCAGCCACCATGCGATTAAGGTCAATCCCTCCTAGCTGTGGCAGAGGATCGCGATCGCGCAGCTTCAGGACAAGCCACTCTTCCAACACCTCTTGCAGCACCTCACGGCACTTTTCCAGGCTGGTCTCCTTCGCCCAAACGCCCGGACAGGCCAGAGGCCACCCCCTCTATAAAACCTGCTCCTTTACAGTGCCCGGTATTTCCACCTCTACAGTCAAAGGCCGCTCCCCTAATTTCTTCGAAGCATCCAGGATCTCCAACCCTAGCAGGTTTCCCCCTTCATCAAGATCCAGTATTACCCCGGCAGAAACTTCATCCGTATCCGCAACCGCTCCTTCTTTAAAACAGATATACAAAGCATCAGCATCCGGATCATAACGGAATTTCACAGGTCATCCCTCCAGTACTTTTGAATCTTAGAGGTCCGGTAGGCAGTAAGCACTACCTGCGTGCTCCCTTCTAATCTAACCACCACCCGAACCAAATATTCTTTACCGTCCCCGGTATCGCGCCGCTGGTATATAGAAATACCCGTTTCCTGCTGGATTACCTGATCAGGAGCAAACAGGGCCTCCAGCACCAGGTCCTTCGAAAGCCTTCTTACAACAAGCTGCTTTTCCGCATGAGCAGTAAAACGAACTTCCAAAAAGCTGCCATCCCCCAGCCCGTAAATTCTGTTGCCCGACCATCTTTTAGGTACATTCTAGCACATAATCACCTTCGAATAAAAGGTGGCCCAGAAAAACAAAAGGCGCAGGAAATACGCCCGCGCAAGAGAAGAGCCCGGATCGGGGAGGATCCGGGCTCTGGTGCTGCGTCGGGGAGCGCGAATGATAGAAGTTGATGGTGGCGGTCCGGGCAGCGATGTCCCACCGGTTTCATGCCTCGGCCACCATACGGTTAAGGTCAATCCCTCCTACCTGTGGCAGAGGATCGCGATCGCGCAGCTTCAGGACAAGCCACTCTTCCAATACCTCTTGCAGCACCTCGCGGCACTTTTCCAGGGTGGTTTCGTTCGCCCAAACGCCCGGACAGGACG
>NZ_JABUEX010000151.1:0-2471 GCF_013314835.1 Syntrophothermus sp. | reverse complement strand
TTGGTGTAGAGTCGGAAGAGGTGGGCCTTTGCAGGCCTGCCTCCGTCCGCTCGTTCAAACGGATCGTACAGTTTTCCCGTAATCCGCTTTCCTCAACTGATTTTTGTATTACGACTCTCAACAAAGGCTCGGAATCAGGTGTACCAAATTGACCAGCTTGTAATAGCCATATAAATGTTTTGTGGGATATCTTCTCCACCCAGTATTCCGCCAACGCTTGAGTTGATGTGACCAAAGTCGTCGGATTATCCACCGGTCTAGACGGTTGAAAAGTTTGCGGATATGGGCCTTGCGGTAATAGTTTCCCCACCCTCTGATTATAGGGTTTATCTCGTCAATTATTTCTTTCAGGGTTAAAGGTATTCTCCGTTTCGTCTTGGCTCTAATTTGGTCCATGAATCTTTTGATTGATTTTGCCGCGGGAACCGCATAAATATCTAATTTGTTTGGTTGGCTTTTTATCTTATCCTCAGGCAATTTCAATCCTTTACCCTGTTTAATTTTGTACCCGAGAAATTCAAATCCCCATTTTACATGAGTAATTCTTGTCTTTTCTGGGTGAAGTTTAAGCCCTAATCCCTCTAGAATTCGCTTTGCATCCTTTAGGGCGCTGTAAGCTTCGGCTTTGGTCCGGCATAACACCGTCCAATCATCGGCAAAACGAGTCAGGCGATAGCCCCGATTTGTCATTTCGTTATCGAATGGTGTAAGGTAGATATTACTGAGTAATGGGCTTATGACTCCGCCTTGAGGAGTGCCCTTAGGCGTGGGTAATCTTTTACCTTTTTCAACATATCCTGCTTTGAGCATCTGCCTGATTAACTCCAGCACGCGCCCGTCGCTGACTTTCTCTGCTACCATATCAATCAGCTTTTCATGGGGTACGCTCCCAAAGTAGTCCTTTAGGTCCGCATCTAGAATCCAGTGATATCCGGCCATTATTTCAAGCCAAATCTTGCGCATGGCATCGTGTGGAGATCGCCCGGGTCTATATCCAAAACTGCAGTCATTGAATTCCGGCTCAAAAATCGGCTCCAGCCGGTTTTTCAACGCCTGCTGGCATATGCGATCACGAATAGCAGGAATACCCAGCGGCCTTTCTTCGCCTGGTTTACCTCTTTTCGGTATATAGACCCTGCGGACTGGCAGCGACTTATACGTATTCTCTTTTAGCTCCTTGTATAGCCTTTCTAGTTCTTCCTCGGCTACTTCGTCAAAGGCAGCAATGCTTACCTTATCTATTCCACCCGCACCTTGATTTGCTTTTACTTTTTCCCAAGCCATTCTCAAGTTGGTTCTACTGTAGACCTTGTCAATCAATGAATGAACCTTTGTTCTCTTTGCCGCGCCTATTTCTCCCATTGTAAACAGTCTCCTCCGCTGCAGGTTCCGGGTCTTTCGCATAGGGAACTATCCTTGCCCTGCAAGCATACTCACTGATTCGCAGGGACGTTCGGCTCAGTTGAGCGAATCGACTTCCCTCCACAAGTCACCTTTTGGGTAACCGTGGACCACTTTTCTCACGAGTGGTCCCGGTGCTTTTGTTATTCACCGGTTTTAGTACTATTCGATTCTCCGACTCCTCGCATCGCTTCGGTAATTCATTTCGGGGTTACCTTATAGAATTCTTTACTGGTTTACCGAGCTTGTCTGAGCAGGATGGCCATGCTCGGCAACCGCCATCCCGACTATATTTACCCACCGGTCCATTTACGGTGCCACCACCAGACGATACGAGGCCTCCGTGGGTCACATGACAGTCTTCCGTACCATGCCGTCCGCAAACACCTTGGTACGACGGGTGGACTAGAACGCCTTCACCCCCATAGTGCGGGCTCGACCTTGCCCCGTCTTTGGCCGACCGGTTCATCATCAGGGTAGCCCCTTTGATTACAGCCTGGTACTTCTCCTCAAGCCCTTCAGACCTCACCTCGCGGTGAGCGCCCTGCCCTCCGGTTATTACCCGGCCCCCGAGGAGTTACCCCCGGGTTTGGATATGAGCCCCCTAGTCCGGGGCTCAGTGGGACTTTAACCCACCTGACAGCCATGCTGCCACGCACACACTATGAGCGAATCCGACTCCTTGCATACCGTTTCTCCCGCCTTGGACGAAATGCTCCTTGTGCGGAAAATACTCTTTCGAGAATATGCAAGGCCTCCCAGGTACGCTGTGAATAACAGTCTCATGCTCGCCATGCTCTCAGACCCCGGTGGAACCCGTTTGTTCTCGCCTCTATCGAACCAAACGTTATTGCCTGCTGCCGAGGTGAAGGCATCGGCTTCCACTTTGTATGATCTGACGGGGCTCCATAGCTTCACACTTTCGCGTTACGGCTCGCATGGTTTCCTGCCTACGCTTAAACCTCACCTCACGGCTTCGGTTCCAAGGCTGGATAACGGCGGCTGGCTGGGCCTTACCGTGCCGGGTTCCCACCGGCTATATTCACAACGCCGAACTGGCGCACCACCTC
>NZ_JABUEX010000150.1:0-2483 GCF_013314835.1 Syntrophothermus sp. | reverse complement strand
GCAGTTTGCGAATTTCCCCACGGCGAACTCTTTTTATCTCCCCATTCTGGGGGTTTGTATGATACAATTTCATTGGCGGCTCCCTCCTTTTGTTGTCTACCTCTGTTTTACCACAGAGGGCCGGGAGCCGCCAGCTCAATTTCTACGGTGCGCCTGGCAAGCGCTGGCTGCCAATGCGGAAGTGCCGCCCTCTGTGGATTGGCATAGAGATGCCCAACCCGGCACGCAATAGGCCAGAGGTAGCCTATTGTATGGAGCCCGGGCGAACAGGTAGCCCTGAGCTGAAGTGCACAAGGCAAGAAGGGGCGCTTGGCAAATTGAATACCCAAAGAGCCACTGCTTTCGGTAGGAATCCCAGCCTATCTTGGCATCAGGGTCTGAGTAACTGCGTACTCCAGTGCAAACCGACCACCCGTTCCGATGTAATCCGACCAGTCATTCCGATTGATGTCGACCACCGATTCCGATCCAAATCGACCACCAATTCCGGGCCATTCCGACCACTGGGGTGTCCAGTTGAGATGGATGGTCGGCACCTGGTGAATTAGACCCAGACAGTCCTTGAATAGGGCGAAGTGGCGCTGGATGACTAGTAAACCACAAGATTAATCCTCCTGTCACCGAATCTTGTGAACAATACTCGCAGGAAGGGTGACAGAGAATCGTGGCAGGTATGAGGTTATCCATGCGCAAGATCAAAGAAGTTCTTAGACTGCATTGGGATCTAGATCTTGGAAACCGGGCGATTGCTAGAAGCTTATCTATCTCACACAGCACTGTCATTGATCTACTTAACCGTGCTAAGGCAGCGGGTCTGTCGTGGCCGTTACCGGAGACCCTCAACGAATCTGCCTTAGAACAACTGCTATACCCCGGCAGCGGAAAACAGACTCGCACACGGCCTTTGCCTAACTGGGAGTGGGTTCACCGGGAATTAAGGCGCAAGGGTGTTACCCTGCAACAGTTATGGATTGAGTATAAGCAGGCGCACCCTGATGGATACCAGTATAGCCA
Source organism: Syntrophothermus sp. (assembly GCF_013314835.1). NCBI lineage: Bacteria > Bacillati > Bacillota > Clostridia > Eubacteriales > Syntrophomonadaceae > Syntrophothermus > Syntrophothermus sp. The sequence goes on along the minus strand of NZ_JABUEX010000150.1, from coordinate 1,469 downwards.
ATTTTGCGAACTCTACCGCGAGTGGTGAGGCAAGCTGGACGTTGTTCTACGCCAGACCTATCGAGCCGGAGAGAAGATGTTTGTTGACTTCGCAGGCCAAACGGTACCGGTGGTAGACCCGGATAAAGGCGAGGTCCGCGAGGCACAGATATTCGTTGCTGTTCTCGCCGCCAGTAAATACACCTACGCTGAGGCTACCTGGTCACAAGAACTTGAGGAATGGATCGGTGCACATTGCCGTGCATTCGAGTTCTTTGAGGGCGTACCCGAGATCATTGTCCCTGATTATTTTCCGCGGAACATAATCGTATACAAGGCGCCTTGGAACTCCCCCAAAGAATTCGAAACCCTCGATGTGGCATTCAAGCCAGTGACGCTTATCCATACGATCGACGACCTTGAGGAACATATGCCTGCTAAACGCAAGCACCATTATGAATGCCCATAGCCTGTAGGCGGTTCCGGTAACCGGATGACACCATCTGCCTTGCTTGGCTGATACCACTTTCCCTTCTGGCCGTTGTTGCTCTCCTTTCTTTAGCAGTGAGGGCCCTTGCACCTGTTTCATACCATCCCAGCAATTCCGCGTCCTTACGGTCCAGCTCTCGGTCACACCCTGAGCAGCACCCTGGCAGATTCAGGCCTCGCCCTGCAGGGTCCTGGGCCTTGACGTATGTTACCGCCCGGCACCTCTTACACTTCCATGCAAACGTGAGCTTTCTGTCTGCTTCATGATAGATCCTTTGCGACGGGGCCGGGAAGGCCTTCTGCACTTTTAGGCTGAATTGGCGAAAGTCTAGTAATGGGCAAGGCCTCTGCTTCAAGGTGTGATAAATCTATAACCTGTTGTACTTCCCGGTGTTCAGGGCGCAGAATGGCCTGCCTGCACCACTCGCGCCGGAGGTATGGGCGTTTTCGCAGGACCTGTTCTTCAAAATACCGCGTCGTCTTTAATGGGAGACCTTCATCTTGTTGTACCCCAGGGCACCACATCTCCACGGGCAACTTCTGCTTCGGCTTCTTCAAGCTCTCGGTATTCCTCCGGGGTGAGCTCCTCTTTGTCGGCCTGAAGCCACCTAGCGTACTCGAGGAGTTCCTCTAGGTTCTCCTAATTCATTGATTCAATTGCCTTTATAAGCTCCTCACGAATGCTCATTGTCAGGGCCTCCTTACTGGCTACCGATAGGCCTCCCGCCTATGTCTTACTCGCAGAATATAAAGAAGCTCTTGCTCCCGTTCAATTCGGAAGATAACCCGCCAGTCTCCCACCCTGAGCCGCCATTCCCCCGGGCTGCTCTGGAGTTTCTTCAGGTCTACAGCTTGCGGGTACGTTAGAAGTCGATCCAAAGCAGCCCTAATCCGCCTTTGTGTTTTCCTGTCAAGATTAGCAAAGTCTTTCTGGGCCGGTTCGGTTATCTCAAGTTTCATAATCCCAGTTCCCTTTTAAACTCTTCCCAGGGCTTTGTCTT
>NZ_JABUEX010000043.1:0-19279 GCF_013314835.1 Syntrophothermus sp. | reverse complement strand
TTGGCGAATATTTAACATGAGACCTCACACTCCTTTAGTTTGACTTTGGGTGTTTTTTTGGGCGAGGTCTCATTTCTTTTTCAGGGGGCTGATCCCCTTCTGGTGCCTACTGAAATTTTACTCGGCCGCAAGCTTTTTTTGTATATATGCTTAAGTTATACAGCAATGTGCTCTATCTGATTGTTTGCTATCATAGCCCCAATACTTGGCAATTCTAGTGCAGCAAATTCTTCTGGTGTGTAAGCCAGCGGTTCAATTGGTTCCATCACTTCTACTATTGCTCTACCTAATACCTCACACCTTTGCTTAAAATTCAAACCTTCAAAATCTGGCGATATGACTATTAGATCAATATCGCTGAACTGATGAGCTGTTCCCTTTGCATGGGAGCCGTAAAGAAATGCTTTTTCAACATTTATCCCGTATTTGGAAAGCGATTTCTTAAAATTTTCTATTGTTTTGTGGATTTCAAGATTGCTTTTATCCATAAAATCACTTCCTTACTTTTCTGTATCCAATCACTTGTTAGCTGGTTATCATACTGTTGAATTGCTTTTTCGAGATTTTCTGGATATCTAGTCTGAATATTTGCGGTGTTGATCTCGGCGAGGAACTGCAATTGGTCTGTTGAAAGATTTAATCCTTTAGCAAGAAGCAAAAGGTTGTGGGTTCTAGGTGCTATCTCTCCTGTTGTTTTCACCCAAACAGCTTTTAGCGCTTTTTCTAAGGCCAAATGACACATAAAAACAGCATATATGTTCCGCTGACTTTTGAACATTGCTTCGGCAGTTTTGAGATCATATTGTGATTGATTAAGCCATTCCTGGATTTGTTTGTCCACAGAGAATGCCTACCTTCTTGCCTTTTTCCTATATTTTACCACACTTTATGGATTTTATTAAGCAAAACCACTGCAGGCTCTTGATTTGGTACGCCTAGTTACAGGCCGTTGCAGAACCGAGATTTAGGCAGTGCAACCATCTCTTGAATTTGATTAATCGATCGCCCGTTAGATGCTTGTTGTACGGCCACTGGTGGACCAGGACAGGTACACCCAACCGCAATAGCAGTGGTATTATCCAGGGGTCGTCTTCGGCCACCAGCGCTGGCGCAAGGTTTTTTACGACTCCCGCTTTTTCTTCCCGAGCACAGAAGATTACTCTGCCTTTCGGAAAACCGTGGGTTTTTAACCACCGGTAGGTCAATACCTCGGCAATTCGCGGACGGGTAGTGACGTAGGTTATTCCCCCTAGGTCCCTTGCCAGTTGGCTGACCACGTCTGCCGCGTTTGGCATCGGCGGGGCGTCAGCCAGAAGTTTTAACCCATCGGCGGTTGTGAAGTATCCCGGCGGGACCGGGTACGGATAGCTGTACGAACGGTACTTTTTTTCAAGCAGGCTGTTTGTGTTCGCTAACATATTGTCGATATCAGAAACGATCATTTTTTGGTCTCCTTTCCATCCAGGGTATGCAAGGCATCTTTGTTGCCCTCCTTTTCTTTTGGGAATCTCCAGCACCCTTTGTTTTCTGTCCAGTTGCATGGTTTCCAGCCGGGCAGATCATCGTAACAAGTGCTGCAGGGCAGGATTTTATTGCCACACCGGGGGCACATAGCCGGCCAGTCGGCAGGTATTTTGACTTCCGATGTGCAAAACGGACACATCTCGTAGGTGTACTCCATTTTTGCTCCCCCTTCCTTTTCATGCCCCAAGATGTTTGGCGCAGGTTTTGGCAACTTCGTAGGCAAAGTCTATACCTCTGTATGTTTTCCCTAAAAACAGCGGGTAGCGTTTGCCTTTATCTTTCGTTACTGCTTCGACGTGGATGTACCAGTTTTTAATCGAGTGGCTGACGCAGTAGCAGCTGAGCCAGATGTGTTTCGGGAAACAGAAGTTTCTGTCCCCGCTGTACCATAGCCCGAAATATTCGGGCAGTTTCCCTTCGGCCTTCAACCGTTCCCGCAGTTCTTCGTATACTTCTCCAATCAGCCGACATTCTACTTTGATTGGGTTTGTTACCTGCGTCAGCACCGGTACCGCATTTATTGCCTGCATATTAACCTGCATATTAATTGGGCGGCTTTCAGACCGCCCTTAACACCTCCTTTTTAAGATGTTTGAGCGGTTTAAGCCGCCTTTAGCTTGCTTTTCTTATTCTTTGTTCTTTAACATACAGACGGTGGTTTGTGGCCCGCAAACGGGTCCGTTTAACCATTGAATGTGGACGCTGGCTTGCTTCCAGCACGTATTCTGTCAGCGCATATCCAAATGCAAACGCCGCCAGAACAGCTAACAGAACCGGCCAGATTCCGGGCAGCATTATGTGCTGGAAAAATTCCCAGGCTGTTTCCCAAAAATTTAGGTCCAGCATGAGCTGGATTGTTTCGTGGATTTTTTGCAGTGGGTTCATTGCTGCCCCCGGATGTTTTGCCGGGGGCAGTCCCCCGGATTTCAAAAAATCCGGGGGATACACCTCCTTTTTTTACTTGTCTTCAATGCAGGATGCGATAAAACCGATAATGATCAACAGGAAAAACAGTTCCGCAAAGCCCTTCATTATGGATCGCCCTCCTTTTGTGTTTTGTTTTTTGCAGTCCCAAAAGGAGGACGACTCCTTATGGGCCTGCATTAAAATGGTATTTCATCCGGGTCGAAGCTGACCTCGCTGCCTATTGAAGCGGGGTCAATATCATTGTTGTTGTCTCCGTTTTTCTTGCTGTCCAGGAATCGCACTTGTTCGGCAACTACGCGAGCGGAACGCCGCCTCTGGCCATCCTGGGTTTCATAGGTCTCGATTTCCAGCCGCCCCACAACTGCTACCAGGCGGCCTTTGTTCAGATGTTCCGCGCAGGTTTCCGCCAGCCCCCGCCAGGTTATTATGTCAATGAAGTCGGTTTTTTTGTTGCCGTTCTGGTCGGTGAACGGGCGGTCTACTGCAAGCGTAAACTGTGTTACGGCTACACCGTTCTGCGTATAGCGTAGTTCCGGATCGCGGGTTAGCCGCCCGATCAAGGTGATTGTGTTAAGCATTTGTATTTGATACCTCCTTATGCCGCTTCGTTAAAGGCTTCACTGGGCATTCGGATTGGTAACACCAGGTACAGCTGGTCGTCACTGTTCATAGGCTGAAGCACTGCCGGCCCAAATGATCCATTTAATTTGAGCAGGACTTCTTCGCTGTCGATTGTTTTGAGCCCCTCGACCAACAAATCACTGTTAAACCCGATGATCAGCGGCTCTCCTTCAAAGGCAACATCCAGTTCTTCAGCCAGTTTGCCTTCCTGGGTCTGCACCGTTACTTTCACCTTGCCGTCCCTGATCCACAACTTTGTGGGAATGACTTCCGATGCCGACTTGGCCAGCAATTGGGCGCGTTCCAGGGATTCTAACAGCGGTTCCCGCTTAACCTTAACAAGGGTGCTATACTTGTTAGGTACTACGCTGCGGAAATTCGGGTATTTTCCTTCGATCAGCCGCGAGATGATCGCTGTTTCGCCAAATGTAAAAGCGATCTGGTTCTGGGATGCAATAACCGCAAGGTTTTCCTGTTCTTTTTCGTTATCTAGCGCACGTCCCAATTCAATCAGGGTGTATCTTGGTATTATTGTATCTGCCGGAACCTTGGCCATAATTGGCAAACGGTACTTGCTGACGGCCAGCCTGTGTGTATCCGTTCCTGCCAGCGTCAGGTATTCATCTTCATTGGAAAGCAACGCGCCTCTGAACACCGGCCGCGGTGAATCATCGTCGTCTACCGCGATTATCACCTGCCGGATCATTTCTTTGAACACGCCCGACGGCAGTTTTATCTTGTCCTCAGTTTCCGGCACCGGCAAAAGCGGGTACTCTTCGGCGTTCATCACCATCATAGTGAATTCCGAAAACAGGCCATACTGAATGGTGATCTGCGTAATGTCCGGGTTGGTTAAAATGGTAAGATTCCCGTCAGGCAGCTTCTTTACCAGTTCAGCAAACTGTTTGGCGGGAACTACTACCCTGCCGGTTTCCTGAACTTCTGCTTCTACACTTTTCCGGATCCCGATCTCCAGATTTGTTGCACTCAAGCGGAGTGTTGAACCTTCTGCTTCAAACAGTACCCCCTGCAGAACCGGGATCGGGTTTTTGGGGTTCACAAAACGGCTGGCAGTTTGCACTGCGTTACTCAGTACGTTTTTGTCGATTGTTAACTTCATGTGTGTGGGCCGCGTTTTTTTGAGCGCGGCCCTCTCCCTCCTTTCTTTTTTTAAGCAACTTTTTTCTCCAGCAGGACAAGCATCTGTTTCTGGATGATTTCGCACTCCAGCTCCAGATCCTCCATGCTGGTTTTTAAGGCTTGCTCATATTCCCTCACAGCATCCAGCGTCTCTTTGGCTCTGGAAAGAGACTGCGTGATTTCATACGACGAGACGTTCTCTTTCTTTAGTGTTTCGCTGAGCTGCATTAGGGAACTTCTTACCTGCTCGCGGAACTTAACCGTAATCATTGCTCGCATGTCTTCGCTGTCCACGAGCGGAATGGTCCAGGCTTCACTCTGCCCTTCCAGCAGGCGGATGAACTGAACAAGTTTGTCCAGGTCATCGGAATACTGGTCCTGGACAAAATAGACTCCACCGCTTGGCCGGATCACCGTTGGCTTCATGCCGTGCAGTACCTGTATCACCACATTTCGCACGGCACGCGATGTGTAGTGAGTGAGGTACTGGTTGTACAGTAGCTTTGCCCTACTGATTAGTTCCAGAACTGCTTCCGGGTTTAACGGGTCCGGCTGGAACAACTGATTGTACTCGATAATCAGCTGTTCCGAACTCCTGTTAAGGATCAGTTTGGCTACGTCCGGAGTGAAACTCAGACGCTTTTTTTTGGAGTCCACCACTTCCTCCACTACCTGCCGTAGCACCAGGTCGCGGTCGCAGGCCACTTCGCGGATCAGGTAGTTTACAAAGCAGTCGCCGTAGGGCACGCCGTAAGTTTCACACTCGGTCGTGGCCCGCCGGAACGCGTCAACCGGTCGAATTGTATGCGGAAATAGGTCCATGTCCAGTCCTGATTTGGCGAAGTTTTCCTCCAGTTTTTCTTTGGTGATCAGCTGCTCGGATAAGCTGTAAAAAAAGATGTGCCCGAGCTTTTTTTCGACATTGCCGAAAATGGCAACTTTGTTTTTTAAATCCATTAATGCATCGCTCCTTTCTTGTTCTGGCGATAGCGAAATACTATAGCGCCAGCTTTTTCGTAAACGGCAAGAGGCCCCTTGAAATATAGGGCCTCTTCGACTTGTGAGTAGTTTTTAACAGGTGCGTTTAAAACAGGCTTTCTGCCGCAGTAAAGAGTAACTTTACTGTTAGTAAGTATGGCTTCGTCAAAGTTTCTTAATACACCGAGCATCTCGGCCGCCCCGGGGTTAATGCGTCCAGGACGGCTGCCTGCCCCGCCCTGATCAATTCCCCAGAGCGGGGTTCACCTCCTTTGTTCTTTTTTTTCTTGGTTTTGGCGAACAGCCTTTTTGGGTTTAAGCTTAACACCTCCTTGAAGTGTTTTTTTGGGGATGAAAAACAAAAAACCACGCAATACAGCATAATTGCGTGGTTTTTGGCTAATGTTTTTAATATTTTGTAGGCTCCCAAACAGCCTGTGCCCAGGAGATATTTCGCGCGTTGTGTGGGCCTCTCCCGCCTGGGGAGAAACCAGAAGCAATTAGTTTGATTTATATTTTTATTTTAGCATTGCCGCAAAAAACTGTCAATAAGAGCTTTCTCAGCTTAATCTTTATTTGCATTTTTGTTAAGTTGGCTGCTCGGCCTAGTGCTTTCTGGAGCAGGTTTGTGCTTTGTTACATATGTGCTTATGAATCTAGAATCTTTATGCTTATCTTGTTTTTCTTCCGATTTGTTATCAATCATACAAAAAATACACCACCTTGACTGGTAGTGTACCCTGTTTTAGTTTCTTTTATTCTTGAATAATTTCCTCTTGTTCTACCATTGTGATTTCCACTTCTTTTAGTTTATCTACATTGAGTATAACGCCTGTGTTTTCGGGAAGCCGGTAGATTACATTCCTATCAAAATCCAGATATGCAACATGTGTTAGATATACTTCGCGGGGAGAGTCTTTTACAGCTGCCATTTCGACAGTCCCCTCTATCAAATGGTCATCTGTTCTTGCCGTGAGCCACAATGTTTGGGTACCTGGCTGGCTTCGGTATTCATCGGACAAAAGAGCAGCATACACATTAGGGGGTTCAACAGCTCTTCTACCAAACCACTGTAGAATAGTTTTTGGTTTATCACTTTTATATAAATTACCACATAGCAATCCCCATCCAATACTGACCATAAGCATAAAAATCGCTATCCCAAGAGGCGCCCAACGATTTACGGTCACTAAATGCTTTAATGACTCGGCATTAACTTGTTCATTTCCAAGAAGTAGCACGACAACGGGATAAATTATAACATAGATCGCTACTGAATGAAGAAGGCATTCGTAAATTTCAATGTTCCGTTTTTTGCCCCTTGCGACTATTGTATCAAAAACGATTTGACTTACAGCACCCGGGACAATCAAGAGAAGGATTAGATAGATAATCTCTGGTTTGAAAGGCGGCATGATTATTTAGTTTTTTTCTTGCTATGAGATACTTGAGCTCTACGAGTGATTGCCCCTGAACGATCCGCTTTCATGATACTGCTTGGACGGGTATTTTCCGAAGCTGGTTTGAACATAGTTACATATGTTCCTATTAATCGAACTGCTTGAGAATTGTTTTTTACCATACAAACCCCCTCCTATTACAGGGAAATATTACCTGCCTTTTATTATATTATAACAGTTATTTTTTTTAAAAGTAAGAAGAAAGAGGCCTTTGGCTTTAAGCTTTTTTATCTTAATTCATTGAGGGGAGGATGTCACTTTAGCATTAGCATTGCCGCAAAAAACTGTCAATAAGTGCTTTCTCAGCATGCCCGAGCAAGTACAAAAACACATGGGCCGGTATACGCATGATAGGAACTCTGGTGTCGTAAGGCATTATGCCAAAATCTTCAGCCCTTTTGGTTACAACTACCGCCGCTTCCGCTTTCTTCTCCTCTTTTGATACTTCTACGATGGCCTCTTTTTCTTTGATAACAGCGTTTTCCCTGTACTTCACTTCTACAAAAACCCTGCCTTGCGGCAGCTCTACCACTACGTCAATCTCCTTTTCACTGCCCCCCGATCTGCGGTAATAACCAACTCTTGCGTTTGACCGGAAGTAAAAGGACGCCAGGTGCTTATACACCGCTGTTTCGACCATGACCCCCATCTGTTCAGGATCAGCAAGGACATCTTCCAGCATAAGGACAGCATTTCTGATAGCTGCATCTGCAATATATATCTTAGGCCTGGCTTTTAAGACCTTTTTTCCGTCCAGATTGATCGGATAGCTGACATATATCAGGTTCGCCTGTTCTAGAAACTGGATATAGTTTGATATAGTTACAGTCGGCGTGTTGTCCAATTCTTTGCTAATTGTAGTAATGTTGATAATGTTTGAGGAATTAAAACATAAATATAAAAATACTTTCTCCAGAACTGCTGCATTACGAATGTTAAACAGCGCAGGAATATCGCGCTTCAGCACCTTATCTACTACATCCTCACGCATCATCCTTTGAGCGTAGTAGCTGTCCCCGGATAAGGCAAGCTCCGGAAACCCGCCAACTGTTAGGTACCGGAAGAAATGCTTTTGTAAAGGCGCAAGACAATTCATCAGGTCGAGCAAATCACGCTGCTTGAGTTTTGTGAGGCTCGTTGGTTTGATATCTGAATCAAGGGTCGGGCGTTCTTCTACCCCCGTAATCTCGCAGTACTCATAAAACGAAAGTGTCGGCACCGGTATAACAGTCCAACGGCCCACCCCACTTTCGCTTGCTCCTTGCGCGAGTATAGGGCTCGCTGAACCAGTAGCCGCAATCCGCCAGTCGGGTTTGGTATCGTAAAATACTTTCAACCATCGGTCCCAATCAGATGCGTACTGGACCTCATCGAAAAACAAATACGCCTCTCCTGCCAGCGCTACATTTGTTTCGTAAATATTCACAAGTTCGTCCATACCGCAAAATTTCAGCAGCGGATGATCGAAAGAGACATACAGTATTTTTTTCGCTTCTATTCCTCGTCCCAGCAGCGTCTCAATCATTTGATAAAGAAGTGTCGTCTTCCCTACTCGCCTTGCCCCCGAAATTATTACATGCCTGCGGAGATCCGGATGGGTTAATAAGTTTATGGCTTCGTAATAAGCAAGCCTTCTTGTTGGCTTTAACAGGTTCTTCGGCAAAATGCCGTCTCTCCACCACGGGTTGTAGGAGTACAGCAGTTTAAGAATGTTTTCGGATGTTGCAATTGGCATTATTCTCACCCCTGGATATATTATAACCTGCGTTTTTTATTTTATACAGTTATTTATTAATTATACTTTATATTTTTTGATAAATAATATAAAATACATTTTTAGAAATCAAATAGGAGACGGGGGAAACCCGCCTCCTAGCAGAAACTTGCTTGTGCGCTTTTTACGACTTTTTTTGTTAGATGCAAATATTGTTTGAACCTCCCCTGACTGAAGTCAGAAGAATGCGGCGCGGATATTTTCCTTCCAGCTCTTGTTTTTTAAATGCTGAATACCGCGCTTAATACCTTGCTGTCGCTGCTTATGTCTGCTGCAAAAACCTGGTCGGAAAACTTCTCGACACTGTATTCGCCTATGTCATCAAGTAAGACTGTTATCACCTGAAACTTCTTCTCGGCTTTGTCTTGCTTGAATTTTTTTAAGAAGCGGTCGCTTACGTCGCATTCACCATCAGTTATGAAGATTATATCGGCTTTCTCAAAAGCCGACTTCTTCAAAACGGCGACGGCTTCAGTCAGCGGTCGCTCAAAGTCTGTCCCACCGCCAAAGAAAAAAGTGGCCATGTCTGCTGTCTCTAGTGGACTGACTTTCTTCGGATCGGGAAACTCGAATACTTTGAGTTCTGAGCTGTTTCCGAAGTGAATACAGGCAAATGCCCGGTTCTGCTTTCGCGCAATAGTTAAAAGGGCCAGCGCTACGGCTTTTGCCCATATCTCCCGGTCTCCTTTCATTGAGCCGGAATTGTCCACGCAGCAGATCACCGGGCCTTTTCCTTTCCGTTCCTTAGTCTCCAGGTGATACTGAAGGCACTGTTTTTCAATAAACCGCCGCTTGAAGTCTTGTTTGAGAAGCGGATGGCTGATCTGGACCAGCTCAGATGGAAGCAGGCGACCCAGATCGCAACCCAGCTCGACGTTGGCTATTTCACCCTGCTGTTCTACCTTATAACGCTGTTTGTCCAGGGCGATGTTTTTCATCCGGCCGGCTAAATCAGCAATGCGGCGGAGCTTCTGGTCTCTGCGGATACGTGCAGCCAGCTTGAACCGGTCGCCTGGCGACATCTTTGTCCCCGGACCGGCTTCTGTGCCCCAGGTGTAGGCCAGCACCGATTCCAGTTCTCCATTTGCTTCGTCAAGTGTTTTCCGCAGGGCAATCCGCAACTGGTTTTCGTCAAGCTGCGGCCGGGTCATCTTCTGCTGGATCTGTTGGGCCTGCGCCTTCATTTTTTCTGCCGACTCTATCATGTCCTGGGCTTTCTGCTGAAGTTCTGGCGTGGCATCATGACGTTTGATTATTTCATCTGCCAGCTCTTCCAGCGCATCGGCTTTGTTCAGCAAGTCAGCAGCTTCCTGTTCGGCCCGGAGCTGATCATTAATTTGCTGCTTCACTTCTTCCGGGATCATCTCCAGCGCCTTTTCGCTTATGGCCAGCGTGCCTATCGCCGAGCAGCATTCGTCAAAGCGGGTGTTCTCACGCAAAGTGCTCCACTGAGGCAGGTTCATCGCCTGTTCGAGTATCTGCTTGTTTACCCGGACTGAAGCCGGGATTTCTTCTTTGAATTGCGGGTTTGCCTTAAACAAACCCGCAAAAATATCCTGCATAAGCGAGGGGAAAGTAGCCAGTTGCTCCTTCCCCTTTGCTTCCATTGTTTGCAGGTTCGGCGATAGCTCTTTGAGACGTGCGAAGGCGTTGCGGTCGTATGAGTCCATGAAAATTACATTGAGGTCGCTCATACAGCCATCTTCCCTCCCCTGATCCCAAGACACTTCTCGGAGACTTCGAGAAGCATTTGTTCAAGCCTAGTTAAGCCCTGGGTGGCTTTCTGCCGACAACCCGGACCGCCTTTTGTTGTTAACCCCTGCATTTCGCCCAGGTAGTTTTTCAGCTTCTTAATCGCTTCGGCACCCTGCATCGGATCACCGCTCGATACAGCGTTTTTATAAATTTCGGTAGCTTCGTCCAGGATTTCCTGAACACGCTGGGCCAGCGGATCCGCCAGCTTCCGCACCACTTTGGCGACGTTGCGCCGCTGTTCCGGGTCGTTCCAGAGAATGTGGCAGAGGATCTCAAAGTCTTCTTCTACCGCTACCTGGGTGCGGTTGTTCAGCGCTGCATTTCCTTTCAGCGCTTGTACCGCCATGACCCAACGCCGATCCGATACGGTGATCCCTATCCCGGCCAGTTCACGCCGTAATGTCACCAGCGCGTCTATCGTCTGCGGCGGCACTACTACGCGTGTGTCAATAAAATTCTGGATTTCCTGAATGTCCTGCAACGATATAAACTGGGGGGCCGCTTTTTTGCTGGGGCCAGACAACAGCGCCGCAAACGTACTGTCTTCGCTGATGTAGTCCACGCAGTACCGGAAAAGAAACCGGTCGTACAGCGCGGCCAACCCTTCATCTTCCTGCGGCAGTTCGTTACTTGCTCCAAACAGTGAAATGAGCGGGATCGGAGTCGGATGTCCGTTGTTGTAAAAAATGCGCTCGTTCAAGGCTGTGAGGAGCGCGTTTAGGATAGCCGAATTTGCTTTGAACACTTCGTCCAGAAAAACGATGTGCGCTGTCGGAAGTTTGCCAGTGGTGACCCGCCGGTATTCGTCGTTTTCCAATCCCTTCAAGGAGATCGGGCCGAAAATTTCGTCCGGCGTGGTGTATTTGGTCATCAACCACTGGAAGTAGCTTACGCCGTTGATTTTGTTGCACAGCTCCTGGGTGAGCTGTGACTTGGCGGTGCCCGGCGGGCCGATCATCAGCAGGTGCTGGCCGGTCGCCAGGGCGACCATCATCCCGTCCACTACTTCCTGCCGCTCAAAAAATTTGTTCTGCAAATAGGTTTTTAACATTAAAAAGTTTTCAAACAATTTTGATTCCCCCTTTTTTTAAAATGTTGTTTGAAAAATGTTTTGAGACTGCTTAATGCAGTCTCATGGTTTTTTGCCCCAGAACAGGGCAACACGTATTTTTTCCCTCCTCTCTGGCATGGGTTTTTGTGGTGAAAAAAATAAAAACCCATTGAATCGGCATACTTTTGCCAACTCAATGGGTTTGTTTTGCGAAAATTTTTTATATAAGTTTTTTTGATAACCGACAGCCTGTACCGGTTATATTGTTTCTATGTTTTTTGCTCCCTGGCAGCTTGTGCCTGGAAGATGGGTATTAAATTTTGTTTAGCTGTTGTTACTATTTTAGCATGAACTGCAAATTTTTTGCAAGAGAGGTTCTTCTAAGTTGATATGTCGTCTGTTTTTGGTTATACTATATGGTAGAAAAGATTTAACAAGCGTTGAAACGCTTGTTAAATGGTAGGGTCTGGGGGTCAGCCCCGGGCAATAAATATAAAGTGTTAGATAGTTGGGTCCAATGAATGACTAGCGTTACTGGCGCTAGTCATTCGCCTTTTTATTGCTACCAATTTCAATATCAGTTTGAACGCGAATACTTGCTTTGATTTTTATCCAAAATACAAGCAGGAAGACTCCCACCTCTACAGGTGGGAGATGAATTGCATCCCACCTATACCGCACAAAAACCTTTCCTGAATAAATATGGCTTTACTAGTTCAATCCTTACGGGCTTTGGTAAGCCTTCAAGTTTAATGTAAGCTCCCCGATTTTGCACACCTTTGACAATATACTTTTGCCCTTCATAGATAACTACATCTTTTGGCTGGTAGAAATACCTTTGCTTTCTTATACTTCTGCGCCCTTTAAATAGCTTTTGTCCCCTATACTTGCGAAGGTTTTCTGTGTTGTAGTTTTTGTTGCGAACTCTTCTGCCATTGAACAGTTCCTGTCCGGTTGCCGGTTTGCCAGTCCGGGTGTCAATATACTTTGCGTCGTAGAATTTTTCTAATGAACGGTTATTCCTGCGAACCTGCTCAAAATAGATTGGTTCTACTCTTTTTTGATTGCTCCCACCTGCTATGATAAAAGCATCGTTATAATGTGTTTTCTCTAACATTAATGCTTTTCTTTTTGCTTTGGTAACATATCCGTAAGTATATTTGCACCCAAGAGTATTCACCAGCTTCCAGCGAACAATAGACATGAAGGTTGCTTCTTTAAATGGCTGCAGTTTTGGCTGCCATCCCCACAGCTTACCGCTTCTCAAATGGTTTTCGGGAGTATGGCAGTTAATGCACAGCGTTATTAGATTGCTTGGCCTATCAGTCCTGTCCTGCTTCCAGTAGCCTATGTGATGTACTTCCAAAGGCAGATTGCCTTTACCGCAAAGCTGGCAGGCGTAGTTATCCCTGTATAGAATGTATTCCCGCAAGTTATAAAAGCCTTTTTGCTCGCCGTTTTGGTAGCCTACACCTTCTATGTCCGGGTTTTTGGTTTTTTGAATGTCAAAGCTGGCTACTTCTATGACAACTTTGGTAATCGGCAAAATGGAACTTATAAGGTTAGTAAACCTTACATGGCTGTCGTATTTGTGCTGGATGCTTGGCGGCAGCCAACCTTCTGGTTTTCTTCTGTTATCAAATCTTGGCTTGCGGTATCTTAATCTGTTGCGTCTTTGCCTTCTATACATGGCTCGTTCTTTGAGCCGTTCACTTATATCCTGAAGCAAGGTAACTTCTCCGCTTATAAGTTCTTCCTTCTCTGTTACAGCAGAAAAGCCTATATAGTTGTATCCGCTGTCTATGCCAAGCGTTATAGGTTGCGTGTAGGTTGTGGTTTCGTATAACAGCTGAATGGTGAAAGGTTTTCTCCTAATTACTTTTGCTTTGTTGTTTTTAAGAAGCCGTCTTACCTTACCATATCTTTTTGTTGGCATTAACGGTTCCCTGTCTTTGGATAATACATATACCATAAGCAATCCTCCTTGAGGATAAGTCAGCTTAACGCTGTAGGTCCACATTGCCAAAGTTATGCAGGGTTTTACGGCAGCAGCACTTCTCCTACCCCACAGAGATGTTTAACCACTGCCCGCAGTGTGCAGGACTTGTAGAGCATCCTGCAGTGCCTATATATTCCTGCATAACATAGCCCCGTCAGCCTTTCGGCTGGTGGCTAAGGCTAATCAACCGGGCTTGCATTTCTACAAGCCCCCGCTCCTATAAGCGGTGGGTGGTTGACTATATCATAATTCTCCAGAATTCGCCAAATTCGGGGCTATATTGGTCCGTGTCAAGATTCAGTAGGTATCTCCACAAAAATTTTTCCCGTTATGAGACCTCACCGCTTAAAATATGTTTTCTTTTCTTTCTTTTCCCGGATGACTTTCCAGCATGTCTCCCGCCATTTTAACGCCCACTCATCATCGGTCGGCGTTAGAAGTTCGAGTATCCTCTCAGGGCAGTTGTAGAAATACGGCCCCATTTCTTCCGCCATATCCTTGTAGCCGAAATTGTAGTAGTCGTTCGGGCGGTAGTCCAGAAGGCAGACCAGCCCGAACACGCCTTTCGCCCCGTCTGCGTCCCCGTACTCGACAGCAAGGTACGCTTCCCGCAACCTCACGATGGAACAGTCCAGCACGCGGTTGTACGCGCCTGTTTTGCTGTCCGTCCAGGTGAATTTGTCTTTGAGAAATTCTTTCGCACTGATATTGTGCGGTTTGTGAGTGTACATCCAACCCATTTTTTGTAAAGAGAGCAGGCTTTCCGGACCGCCTGCTCTCTTTTTTCAGCTCCTTTCTCATAAAGTTTTCTGCAGGCTGTCCGGTCCAGCCAGTTATTTTTGTTACGCTTCTAAGATTGTTAAGCGTTTGCCAACCCAGCGAAGATCGGCATCAAGCGTTTTTGTTTCTTCTTCCAGTTCGTTAATACATTTTTTTAGCATCTGCATGATTTGTTTCTGCTGCAAAAGTTTGCTCTCCAGTTCCTCGATCCTTTTTGCCAGTTCCATCGGGGTTTCCCTCCCTTATTCTACCGGCGGCAGTTTGGGATCGGCTGATTCGATCAGTTCTGCCAGCTTCTGTTTCAGTTCTTCTGCTGGCAAACTCAACAGATCACGCAGCTGTGTCACCAGCAAGTATGGTTGAAATTCGCCATCAGTAATTTCAACAACGTTCAAAGTGTAGTCGCCCATTCCCGGCCGGTACCGCCGGTACAGCGGCATAGTGCTGACAAACGCCCCGCTGTACCGGTCAAACGGGATTTCGTGTTTGACAAAATGCGCTTCCAGTTCCTCAAATTCTCCCCAGGGAGCCAGATTGTTGACTACTCTTACCATGCCTATTTCTTCGGCAATGTAGTCGTATTTGTTGTTCTCCAAAATTTTTTTAACTTCCCTGGTGAACGCTCTGGCCGGGAAGATTATTTCTGCGTAGTACATGTCCATTTGTTTTTCCTCCTTCTTTAGAAGATTTTTTAGTTTGCCAGCTGGTATGCCCGGCGGTCCCGAAGTTCTGCCTTCTTGGCATGGTTGAACAGTTCCGGCGATGCCAGATACCCGGTGATCCGCCTTGTCCGCCTGATCTGCGGGACAAATTTCACCTGCAACACGTATTCGTTGCCGTCTTTTTCTACCACGACTTCGAGCGGCCGGGTCTTTTTTTTCCACGCAAGTTCCCACGCGGTTTTTAGGATCATCTCTTTGTCTTGCGGGTCGTAGTCGCCTTCAACCGGCACTTCGCCCGGGTTTGAGCAGCCCAACGCTTCCAGCACTTTCTCGGCAGTCTTTATATTGGTACTGTCAATTACTTCGTCTGCTTCTAAAACAAACGGAACATTGAGCAGTTTTTTGGCCTGGTCCGGGTCTACGCCCAGGTCGTGGATCAACCGGTACCGCCGTACGCCTACCGGTGCGTCCAGCCAGACAACGACGCTGTTTGGCACGACCTTTTTGAGCGTCTGGGCTCGATCGAGTGATACAGATATCACACAGTCGCTTGCCAGTTTTTCAAGCTCGCTTTTGTGCAACCCGTACACGCCGTTTGATTCTACCAACTCCAGCTCGCCAAACTCTTCTTCTGTTACAAAGTAGTAATCTATGCCGTCTTTTTCGCCGTTCCGACGCTCACGGCAGGTGTGGGAAATCAGCCGCTTGAACCCCCACTTTTCCAGCTCTTTCCCTGCTGCGGTCCGCCCGCAGCCAGGAAGCCCCGTCAGTATTACCAACATTGCTCTCTACCCCCTCGCCTTTCTGCTGTCAAACCGCTGGCTTACTACTTTCTGGGCGCCAAGTTCCGCTATCTGCTCTTCGTCCCAGGATAGTTTCTTCAGCCCGTCTGCTGTCAGACGCAGTATCTTCAGCGGATCGTAGCCCTGCTCTACCATTAAGGCTACCGCCCGTTCATGAGCTTCGTCCGACCACTTCCAGTAGAACGTTTCCTGGATCAGAAACTCTTTGCCGTTTGCCTGCACCGGCCCGTGGGTCTCTACCCAGTTTTTGAGCCGTTCTTTGTACGCTTTGAGCTTGGCTTCCAGAACTAGAATTTCCAAGGCTGTTGTTTCCGCCTTTTCAATTGAGGTTATTGCGTCTGTTTCGTCTGCCAACAACCCCGGACACTGGACTGTATATCCGCAGTGTTCGCACGCTTTCCCGGGACAGGGCGGAAACACTTCAAACGGCATATGCTTCAACAGTTCTGATTCAAGCAGCCTTTCGATTTTCCAGGCTGTTTCTGTCGCCCAGGCAACCGCTTCGCCTATTTCTTCCCGGGTGAACAGGTGGCTTTTGATTGCCCTGGGCCGCAGAAACACCAAATGCCCTTCCACCGGCAGCCCGTATTTTTGGGTTAAGTGCGCCGCGTACAGCGCCAGCTGGTAGGTTTCAGTGACTTCGTAAGGCATCTGGTTTGTTTTCCAGTCGATCAGCACGATTTTTTCTTTGCCTACCGAATAGCAGTCGATGTACCCCTGGAACGTGACATCTCCAATCGGGTACTCGAAGTGGCATTCGACGTTCTCCGGCTCGGCAATCCCTACCGCCCGCGCTACTGCCGGGTGGGACACCAGTTGGAACAGCTCGTCCGCTTCCATTTCAACTGCTGCTCCGACAGCCTGGCAGAAGGGGTAAAGCTCTGGTGTTTTGTTTTTGAGCCCGGCGGCGATCACCGCGTGGGCCGCTTTGCCCAGGGTGAGCGCTGACGTTGTCGGTTCGGGTATCCCCCGGACATATTTCAAATAAAATTTGCAGGGGCAAGCGTACTCGCCCCTGTATGTTGACAGCCGTGAATACGAGTAAATCATTTTTTATCCCTCCCTTTATGCATGCACAAGCGATAAAATAAAGTCCGGCAGTTCCAGTACCGGTTCTCTGCCCCAGTCGCCGGGACGGTTCACAACTTCTAAAGTCAGGTCTCTAGCTATCTCCCCGACTTTGGGTTCTTCAGGGACGTGCCTCCATTTTAACACTTCCCGCCCGACTGCCATCTCCAGGATGTTGGCGCACCGTTCCAGCGACCCTTTACCTTCTTTCCAGGCTCTGTACGCTTGCACGAACGGGTGGTTCGGGCGTTTGGCCAGATACACCAGCGCCGCTCCAAGATAGATGTGGTAGCAGAGCCGGCCGTTCTCACACGCCGGGCAGCGGTGGTAGGTTTTCCGCCTGCCCGCATAATCGTACCGCGTTAACGCTACCTGCCTGACGGTGTTTTCGCTCTGGCTGGCAACCCGAAAAACTATTTCGTGGTCGCGGGTTATTCCTACTGCCACAACGTTTTCTACCGCCTGCACCGCTTTTTTCGAGAGACTCATTTTTCTTCCCCCTTGTTTTTTCTTTTATAAAATTGTTTTTGTGCCGATTAGATTGGCTGCTATGTACGCTGCAGACACCAGCCGGACTGCCAGATCAACCATCCCGCCGGTCGGAGCCAGGCAAGTGCCGATTTTTATCGGGTTCGGCCACAACAGCGTTACCCTGCCCGACACCATGTCGGCTGCCAGGTGAAGGGCGTAGCCCAGCGCAAACGACGCTGCCAGTTTCGGCAGAACTGCCCAGACCAACCCTGCCGATACCGCTAACCCCAGCAGGCTGTGCGTGAACGTGCGGTGCCGGGAAGTCAAGGCTGCTGCCAGAAACACTGCCGCCAGCCCAATCAATGCAGGCTGGTGTTTGATGTGGCTATGCGTTAGGGTGTTCCACCAGTACAGCGCACCGAAGAATACCATCCCTGCCGGACCTGTTTTGCGCCCGAACGACGAGAAGGCTCTGGCCGCCAAGCTGTTTTCCTGGTCGAGATCGGGCAGAAGCGAACCGACTGCGGCCGCTCCTATTCCCGGCAAACCTGCACCGGTCAAAAGAAACGCGCCAGCTGCGCCGACTGCCAGATGTGTCCTCCCAAGCATGGTTGTTTGCCTCCTTTTTGTTAAAACAAAAGGGAGACTGAAAAGATCTCCCTTTTTTGAAAGTTTTTTTAAGCCGCTAATAGCTCTCTGATTATTGCTATGTTCTTTTGTTCCAGTATCTGCGCTGCTGTAGTTATAACTGTTCCCGGTGGAAGGATTCTGATTTTTTCCATTAGCGACGGTTCGGTATAAAGTATCCTTTTTATCCCGGTTGACAGTTCTACCCCGTACCGACACGCAATTTGCTTTTGGGTTTTACTGTCCGTTATATTAATTATTTCGTCCAGCAGTTCAAACTGGATGCTGTCCGGTTCGGATACTTGGATGCTTTCAGCTTTATTTGCAGCATTGTTGGCTGCCGCTTTTGCTGCCGGCGTCTCTGCGCTTGCCGGACGCTGCTTCTTGCCTTGCTCAGCTTTTTCCTGCTGAGCAGATATAACCTCTTCGGCGCTTGCCAGCCCGCCTGTTTCAATTAAGCCGTACCCAAGCATCCCCAGCGCTCTGGCCAGAGCAGATGTCTCAGCGTTTTCCACCGGGTTGGTGGTGTCAACCCCAGTCCCGCCGAAGTTTATCTTGGCAAGAGCTGTAGCTTCCCCTCTAGGAGTGATTACTGTTTTTTCGACGAAAAACATTTTATTAATCTCGATTATTTTGGATGGCAGAACCTTAATTTTCTGCTCTTCTGGATAGGTTTTGCCTTCCAGAAGCTCGGATACTGCCATCTCAACACGCCCGGCCGAACCTATATATGGTTTGGCAACCGGCAGGAATGTTCCTTTTTCTGTCGAAAACACTCCTAGATCGGCAAGTTCTGGGGTGATAGTTATTTTGGTGTTCGCAATTTTTTCGTTGCGGACCAGCCCTTGAACGTAGCCCGCAAATTTTTCACCTACTTTTTCTTTTGCCCTGTCCATCAGGGCTTTTTCTTCTGCCTTTAAATGCTTCACTTTTTGAGGCAAATCCATTTTTTTACCTCCTTTTTTTGTTTTTGATGTTTTTAAGAGGTTTGTTTTAAGGGGTTAAAGTATTCTTTCGCCTCCTTTCGGTAGGAATTAAAAAGCCCATGCAGGGTATGGCATGGGCTTTTTTTGTTGAATATTTTTACCACCGGAGGGTTACTCCAGCCGGGTGATGACCCGGATTGTTAGGTCATCCAGGGTCACGTTTTGGTGCGGCGTAGTAAACCCTTCAGTTGCTCGGCTGCTTTTACCCTGAGCAATGGGGAAGTACACCGCTTCCTTTCTCCTTTCTTTGTTTTAAAAATATAAAAACCCACGCAATTACAACAACGTAATTGCATGGGTTTTTTTGCTTAACTTTTTATGGTTGTTTGATCCTGCCTGGCCCGCAGGCAAGGATAGTTTTTTTTCTCATTGTTCGATCCCCGACAGCCTGTGCCAGAGATATACTTTATGTTTCCTGATTCAGCTATATTCTACCAAATTATTTAAAAACGTGCAACAAAAAAATGAGGGGCGTGTGTTCATTCTGTGATAATGTCACCTTGAAATATTTCTGAGAAAATGTCACTTCGGTTAAAATGAAAGGATGATATTATCAATGACACAGGATGAACGAAACAAGCTATATGTGGCCCGTTGCTTACTCGACGGGAAAATGACCATCAGCGAAGCAGCAGAGATTTTAAGCCTAAGCG